>PMLI01000350.1 GCA_003158835.1 Acidimicrobiaceae bacterium | reverse complement strand
CGGTGTGGCAGCGGAAGTCGCGAGGGGACAGGCCGCGTTTGATGTATGGCGGGCAGCTGACAGGGATGCGTCAGTTGAGGCCCCGAGCGTCCGAGCACCGCCCGCGCATAGGGCCCAAAGGGTCGCGCCACGAAGGACACGGGGGGACGTCAACCGATGAGGCGGTGGTCGCTGTGCGCGAACCGGACGCGGCCTCTGGCGCGGCGCGCTCGAGGGGCCACCGCCGACTTGCCGGTCAGGCACGCCAACGATGCGGGCACCGGCCCAGTAGCGGAGCACGTTCCATGGGCGGGGCTGGCAACACACGAGCCGTACACGCGTGACAGTGCGGCCACGACGTACCGGACGACGGCCCCATCCTCGTCCACGACCCGCTGCCGCACGAGGCTGGCGACCAGGTACCCTCACGACCCCGGGCTCAGGGCTTGAGATCTTGGACCTGCGCGGGCCGGAGCGGGCCGGCGCAGGGACACGAAGCCGCAATCAAAGGCCGGCACGCTCGCCCGTCTGAGAACGGCGCGGGCGCAGGGCCGTCAATGCCCACGCCCCTGGCCAGGGAACCAACGGCAGGCGGTGTCGCCGAGGTCACGGGAGAGAGGGGCATCCCGCACGATGCGCGAGCCAAGGAACACGCCGTTGGCCATTTAGCCCGGACGCCGCTTCGTGCCTCCAAGAGAGGGCCGCCGAAGGGGCGCCACCTCCAGGAGGCGATTGCAAATGGCTCGACACCCGGCCCTGGCCAGTCAGGAGCGCACACCGGTCAACGAGCGGTCGTGTTGAAGACGCCGGTGCGATGCTCGTGCGAGACGCGGGCCCTTGGTCCTCAGGTACCAACAACCAGGTGATCGTCGAGACGCCGGCCAACGCGGGCTGCCTCCTCACGACCGAGCAGGCTGCCGACATCCTGGCGGTGTCGGTGCGCACCGTGAAGAACCTCATGTTCGACGGAAAGCTCGCGTACGTGAAAATCGGCCGGGGCGACACGAGTCGACCTCGAAGACATCAACCAGTACGTCACCCGTAACCGTCGCAAGGTGCGGCAGGGCCTGCGCAGAGTCAACTGAGCCGGCGGGCCTGGCGCAGCTGCTCGACTCTGGCCACCGCGGACTCGCCCGACCCGGCGAGGAGATGCCCGTAGAGACGGCGGGAGGTCTCGATGTCGGCATGCCCGAGGATCAGCTGGACTTCGATGTCGCTCGCGCCCGCCGCCCATAGCAGGGCTGCCGCTGTGTGCCGCAAGTGGTGGGGTGTCAGTTTGCGCAGCTCGGCGGCTTCAATCAGCGCTTGCTTGGTCGCCTCTGACTTCGTCAAGCCCTCCCCCATCAGCCGCCCCCTCTCCAGCACTGCCCAGCGGGCCGCTGCTACCTCTATCGCCGGCCGTAGGTGCCGCGGCAGGTAGTTGTTCCATCGCAAACCCCCACCGCGTGGCCCGCCAAATAGGGGCGCCTCCGGGCCGACCGGGCCCATCCGGGCAAGGTGGTCCCGCAATGAAGCCGCCAACTGCGGGCCCAGCGTCACGGCCCGGGCATGGCCGCCCTTGGGGACGGGGTTGCGCACCTGCCGGCCTTCGACCTCCACCACCGGCTGGCGCACCCAGACCCTCTTTGCGGCCAAGTCGACGTCCCCGACGCGCATCCCTGCCACTTCCGATCGGCGACCTCCGGTCCCGAGGAGCAGCTCGAAGATCAACCGGTCCTCAGGATCCCGTAGGCGGCCGGCGAGGATGTCGAGGAAGCGGAAGTCTGGGACGACGATGCCGCGCACCCGGTCGGCGGCCGCGTCGACCGTGAGCGCCACCCCGTCCGCCGGGCTCGACGGCAACACCTGCGACTCCACCAACCAGTTGAAGAAGGCCCTGATCATGACCCACTGAGTGCGCACCGTGTTGGGCGCCCTGCCAGCGGCCTCCATCTCCCGCAGGACGGCGGCGAGGTTCGCTTGGGTGACCGTTTGCGGCAGGCGGTCACCAATGCGCGCCGCCCACCAGCTCGCCCACTGCGCCCGGTCCCTGGCGGTGGTCGACTCCGCTCCTCCACGTCCCCGCCCGACACGGACAACCGAGCGCCTCTCGGACTTTGCCTTCTGCCACAGCTCGAACCACTCCGAACAGCGTGTCCCGGCGACGGCGACATTAATGGCGTCCTCCTCGGAAAGCCGAGGGTCGTCATCGGGCAAGAGGTGGACGAGGCGCCAGCGGGCCTGCGCTTGGAAGGCCCCCTCCTCGGACTCGAAGAGGCCGTAAGTAACCTGCCGGCCGTTCAGGCGCACCCTCAGCCGCCAACGGCCGCTCGGCAGCTGGTCGATGCTCCCGCCCTCGTTTGGAGCGCGGCGCCGCTTCTTCCTAGCCATCCTGGACGGCCTTCCGGAGACGCATCGGGTGCAATTGAGTCACGTTGAGTCACGGACTCTATCAGGCACCTGTGACAGGATTAGTCCCGCCTGCCCGCCAACGCCCTGACCTGCCTTTTTCTGGTGGAGGTGACCGGATTCGAACCGGCGACTTCTACGATGCGAACGTAGCGCTCTTCCGGGCTGAGCTACACCCCCAAACTGAGGCCAGCTTAGCGGTGCCGCCCGGTCCCAGCAGCCAAGCCGGATGAATCGCCGCGCCTGGCCAGACCAAACGTATGGCCGGGCACCCGAAAAGGTGCGAGCACCCCGGCAGGGCCGGCCGATAGCTGTCGTACCCGCGGTATAACCGTGCGTACGGGCTCGTGCCGGAGCCGGCAGTCGTTTAGACGGTCGTGTCCGCCCGGCGGTGACTGACGGCATCGATCGTTACGGCCACCAAGAGGACAAGGCCCGTGATCACGTATTGCAACTGAGCGCTCAGCCCCGTCAAAGCCATGCCGTTGACGATGCCGGCGATCACCAAGCCGCCGAGCACGCCGTGAATGGCCTTCCCCCGCCCACCAAACAAGCTGGTCCCGCCGATGACGGCAGCCGCGATCGAGTAGAGGACCAGCTGGCCACCGTCGATACTGGTGGCCATACCGCCGGACTGGCCGGCGATGAGCATGCCAGCGGCACCTGCGTTCACGGAGCAGATGGTAAAGCCCATGGTGCGGATCCACTTGGTACTGACGCCAGCTCGGCGAGCCGCCTCCTTGTTGCCGCCAATAGCGTAGATGTACCTGCCGGGCCTCGTACGGCCGAGGAAGAGGGTCCAGATCAGCAGTAAACCCATGACCTCCAATACGAACCACGGCATCCCCCGGATCGGCGCGACCTTGAGGATGCTCCGGTTGGCGTTCACGAGGAGCACTAATGCCGTCCCGGCCACCGCGATCGCGACGATCTTCATGACGGTCAGGGCCACCGGCGGGGCCACCAGGCCGCTGGAGCGGCGCCGGTTGTCACGGCGCCATAGGACGAAGGCCGCAATGACCACTAGGGCGCCCACGATCACCCAGCTGAGCGTCAGGTTCGTGAAGTAGCCGGTGGCAATGTCGGTGAAGTACTTGTCGTTGATGGGCACGGTCCCACCGGTACCCAGGATCAGCAGCAGGACCCCTTCCCAGCCGAGCAGACCGGCCAGGGTGACGACGAACGCCGGCAGGCCCAGCCTGGTGATCAGGAGGCCCTGGCCGAACCCGATCGCGGCGGTGGTCAACAGGGCGATGGGGATCACTAGCCCCAACGGCCAGGGATGGGTCCCCGACAACATCTCCGCTGCTATCGCACCGCCCACCAAGCCTACGTACCCGGCCGAAAGGTCGATCTCGCCTAGGAGCAGCACGAACACGATCCCCATGGCCATGACCATGTAGAGCGAGGCCTGCTGGAGCCAGTTGACTAGGTTCGCCACACCGAGGAAGTGCGAGTTGCTGACTTGGAAGATGACGGAGATAAGCACGAGGCCGCACACAACAGGCAGCAGCCCGCTGTCCCCGCTGCGGACCCGAGCGACGTACGCACGCACGTATGCGTCCAACGAGACCACCGACGAGTCGGGGGCGGCTGGCGCCGTTGCGTCTAGCGGCGTCGCCTCGTCGCGGACGCCTACGGGCTCGAGGGCCCCTGCAGGAGAGCGGTCGGGATCGGCGTTCACTGCCATCTCAGGCTCCGATCTGATTGGTCGAGGTCGCGATGGCCCGCGTCGTGGTACCGGTGGTCACCAGGTCCACTACCATCTGGCGGTCTAGGTGCGCGGCGGGGATCGAGGCGACGAGCCGGCCGAGATAGAGAACAGCGATCTGGTCGGCAACCTCGAATACATCGTTGAAATTATGGGAGACGAAAATAACGGCGAGGCCGCGCTCGGCCAGCCGCCTCGTCATAGCGAGGACCATCGCTGTTTGGGCCACGCCCAAGGCGGCGGTGGGCTCGTCCATGATGACGAGCTTGGAGTTCCACATGACCGCCTTGGCCACAGCCACCGCCTGGCGTTGGCCTCCCGAGAGGGATGCAACGGTCTGGCGCACCGACTTGACGGTCGTAGTGCGCAGGCTCTTCAAGGTCTCGACGGCCGCCGTCTCCATTGAGTCCTCGTCCATGAAGATGCCGCGGCTCCGCTCGCGGCCGAGGAACATGTTCTGGACGATGTCAAGGTTGTTGCACAGGGCGAGGTCCTGGTAAACGGTCTCGATGCCGAGGCTCGCAGCGTCTTTGGGGGCACGGATGTGCACGGGCCGGCCCTCCCAAAGGATCAGCCCGCCGTCGGGAGGGTGAATCCCGGCGATCGTTTTCAGGGTGACCGACTTGCCCGCACCGTTATCGCCCACGAGCGCCGTGACAACGCCGGCATGCACCTGTAGGTCGACCTCGGTAAGAGCCTCGACAGCGCCAAAATGTTTCGAGAGCTTCCTCAGCTCGAGTAGCGGCACCCCTGTCGGGACCGGTCGTCCGCGCCTATCTGTGTCGCCGTCCTCGCCTACGGCATCAATCGCGTCGCTATCGCTCACGATCCCCCATTTCGCTCCCTACCGGACTTGTTTCCCCCAGGGCTCTGGTCCCCACACCGAACCTGGTTCGAGGAGGCCGCACCGCACCTGTGTCACCACAGGTGCGGTGCGGCCCTGACAATTGTTAGCTGGAACTGCTTTGTTACAGCTCGATTGCCAACAGCTTGTTGCTTGTCGCTGCGGCTTTAGTGGATCCCGAACTGCTTGCAAGCAGCGCCGATACCGTTGCATATGGCTGAGCTGAGGTCAAAATGGTCGGCCACAACGGTGGACTCCATGTTGGCGGTGGTCACCCACAAAGGCGTCTCCAGGACGGCGGGGATCATGACCTTGGCGTCCTTACCCGGGGTCAGGCTGTGGTCGATCGTGTTCCCGGCGGTCAATGCGGCAGGCAGAGCCATACCAGCCCGCAGATAGAGTGCAGCGGCCACGGCGGCCTGCGCCTCGAAGTAGATCGGCTTGTACACAGAACCGCACTGATAACCGGTGAGGATGTTCTGCATGCCCTGGACGGTGGCGTCCTGGCCGGTCGTCGG
>PMLI01000261.1 GCA_003158835.1 Acidimicrobiaceae bacterium | reverse complement strand
GAAGAGCTCGCCCACCGTCTTCATGCCCGCCATCAACGGGCCGTTGACTATGTCCAGGGCGGGGATCCCCGAACCGAGGGCCTCGGTGAGGTCGGCTTCCAGGCCGTCGCGCCAAGCGTCCACGACCCGCTGCCCCAACCGGCGCTCCAGCGACCACCCGCGGCGGTCCTCGTGGGCCAGGCCTTCCGAGGTGGCGCCGTCGAAAAGCCGCAGCAGTTCGGCCAGAGGGTCGTAGTCACCGGCGGGGTCACGCCGGTCGTAGATGAGGTCCAGGCAGACCTTGACGGCCTCGGGGGAGAGGCGGTCGAGGGGAAGGATGCGACCCGAATTGACGATGGCGGCGTCGAGGCCGGCCTGCTGGCATTCGTGCAGGAAGACCGAGTTGAGAGCCTGGCGGGCGGCCGGTCTCAAACCGAACGACACGTTGGAGATGCCGAGCAGCGTGCGGGCTCCCGGCAGGGCGGACTTGATGAGCCTTATGCCCTCGATGGTTTCGATGCCGTCCCGGCGGCTTTCCTCCATGCCGGTGCTCACGGGCAAGGCCAGGGCATCGAAGAAAAGGTCCTCCGGCGCCAGCCCGTAACGCTCGACGGCGAGCGCATATATGTTGCGGGCCGCCCGTAGCTTCCACTCCGCCGTGCGGGCCTGGCCCTCGGAGTCGATGCAGGTGCACACGACGGCGGCGCCGTACTCGCGGGCCAGGGAAAGAAAAGCGTCCAGGCGGGTCCCGGCGCCGTCGCCTTCTTCGAGGTTTACCGAGTTGATTATGGGCTTGCCGGCGATGTGCTGGAGGGCGCGTTCGATGACGGGGGCTTCGGTGGAGTCGATCATGAGGGGCAGGGTCGCCTGGGTGGCGAAACGGCGGGCCACCTCGGTCATGTCGGCCACGCCGTCCGCCCCCGTGTAATCGACACAAACGTCGATGACGTGGCTGCCGGCCCGCACGGCTTCCTTGGCCAAGGCCGTGCAAGTGTCCCAGTCCTGGGCCAGCATGGCGTCGCGGAAGCGCTTGGAGCCGTTGGCGTTGGTGCGCTCGCCCACGTTGAGCACCGAAGGCGCCTGGTCGTAGGGCACGTGGGTGTACAGCGACGCGCAGCCGGCTTCGAAGGCAGGTGCACGCGGGGCCGGCTCGGTCCGGCTCAGCGCCTCCACCACGGCTTTCAGGTGGGCCGGGGTGGTGCCGCAACATCCTCCGACGACGTTGACGCCGAGCTCGGTGACGAAGCGGCGGTGGTAGTCGGCCAACTGTTGGGGGGTGAGGTCGTAGTGCATCTTGCCCTCGACCACGGACGGCAGGCCGGCATTGGGCAGGCACGACACCGGCACCCGGGAGTGAGCGCTCAAGTAACGCAGGTGCTCGCCCATTTCGGCTGGTCCCGTGGCGCAATTGAGCCCGATGACGTCGGGCCGCAGGGCGTCCAGGGTCGTGAGAGCAGCCCCGATCTCGCTGCCCATGAGCATGCGTCCCGTCGTCTCGATGGTGACCTGGATCTGGACCGGCACCTGACGGTGGGCTTGCGCCATGGCTCGGCGGCTGCCGATGACGGCCGCCTTGGCTTGGAGCAGATCCTGGACGGTCTCGATCAGGAGCAGGTCGACGCCACCTGCGATAAGGCCGGCGGCGGCATCCTGATAGCCGTCTCTCATGTCGGCAAAGGAAATCTGGCCCAGCGAGGCGATCTTGGTCCCCGGCCCCAGGGAGCCGGCCACGAAGTGGCCCGGCCCGTAGCCGTCGGCGACGTCTCTGGCGATCGAAGCCGCCGCTACGGCCAGTTCCCGGGCCCGCCCGGCCATCCCGTACTCGGCCAGTACCCACGGCAACGAGCCGAAGCTGTCGGTTTCGACCACCCGGCAGCCCACTTCGAAAAATGAGCGGTGCAGCTCGGCTATCAGCTCCGGCCTGGTGAGGCACAGCATCTCGTTGCAACCCTCGAGGGCGGGGCCGCCGAAGTCGTCCTCCCCGAGGCCCAGGGCCTGGAGGTTGGTGCCCGTGGCCCCGTCGAAGACGACGATGCTGTCATGGACAGCTTCGATATAGCCGGAAGAGTTAGCAGTCACCGCTTAGATGGTACGGGAGGAACGGCTTGCCCTTTCCCCCTTTAAGCCCGACCGGGCCAACCCACGGTCCGGAAGGGCCCATGGTCGCTCCTGGGCTCTCCGGCAGTTGGGCCGTCGCGGTCGAGCGCCCGGGCTCCTGGGGGCAGCCGGCACCGGGCCGGGCTCGCCGCCCGGCACCGGGCCGGACAAACCCCCCCGGGCGTGGCCCGGGGGGTCTCAGTCGCCGACTGAGACGATCTCGACTTCCAGCTGACCGCTCGGTGCGTCGTAGGTGACGGTCGTCCCCGCCTTCTTGCCCATGAGGGCCTGGCCGAGGGGGGAGCCGGGGGAAATGACCGGCGTCCCGGCGTCCCGCTCTTCGATGGAACCGACCAGGTACCGCTCCACTTCGTCGTCACCGACGTACCGCAACGAGACCTTGACGCCGGCGGCGACTTCTTCGGAAGGCCCGCCGTCCAGAACTTCGACGTCGTCCAACATGGCCTCGAGCTGGCGTACCCGAGCCTCCATCTTGCCCTGGGCGTCCTTGGCGGCGTGGTAGTCGCCGTTCTCGGACAGGTCGCCCAGCATGCGCGCCGCTTCAATGTGGCGGGCTATGTCGACCCGCCCGCGGGTCTTCAGGTCGTCGAGCTCGGCCCGCAGCCGTTCGTAGGTCGAAGCCGACAACTTCGTAGGTGCCATCAGCGCAGGGTACCAGCGCCGGGTGACTTGAAGTGAGGTTGACGCCACCCGGCCCGGATGCGATACTTGGAAGGCCAATGAACAGCTGCCCCCTCACTCACCACGCCAGCCCGGCGGTAGTAATTACGAGTTGACGCCCACCCGTCCGGGTGTGCGTCGTTCCGACCGTCCCCCGGGGGCGGTCGTTTTCATGTAAGGCGACATCTACCCAAGAAGGAGCGCCCGCAATTGAGCGCCAGCCCGACTGCACATCGCATCGCCGTGGTCCCCGGCGACGGCATCGGCCCTGAAGTTATTGCTGAAGCCCTGAAGGTGGCGAGCGCGGCCGGTGCCGGGCTGAGCACGGTCAATTACGACCTGGGGGCCAGGCGCTACCTGGCCACGGGCGAAGTACTGCCCGACAGCGTGCTCGAGGAGCTGCGCGGTTTCGACGCCATATTGCTGGGGGCGGTCGGCTCACCCGAAGTCGCGCCCGGAGTGCTGGAGCGAGGCTTGCTGTTGCGGTTGCGCTTCGAGCTCGACCTGTACATAAACCTGCGCCCTTTCCAGGCGGAGGCCAGCGTGGGAGCGGGGGTGCCGGTCGACTTCGCCGTGGTGCGGGAGAACACCGAAGGCTCTTATGCCGGCGAAGGTGGCTGGTTGCGGAAAGGAACGCCCGCCGAGGTGGCCACCCAGGGCTCGGTGAACACACGGTTCGGCGTGGAGCGCTGCACCAGGTTCGCCTTCGATCTGGCCGGGTCCAGGCGTCGTCACCTCACGCTGGTCCACAAGACCAACGTCCTCACCTTTGCCGGGGACCTGTGGCAGCGGGTTTTCAAGGAGGTGGCGGCCGAGCACCCCGAGGTCCAGACCGCCTACAACCACGTCGACGCGGCGTGCATTTACATGGTGGAGTCCCCTCAGCGCTACGACGTGATCGTGACCGACAACCTGTTCGGTGACATCCTGACCGACCTCTCGGGCGCCATATCCGGTGGGATCGGCCGGGCCGCGTCGGCCAACCTGAACCCGGCGCGAACGGGCCCATCCCTATTCGAGCCCGTGCACGGCAGCGCCCCCGACATCGCCGGCNNCGATGATGCTCGAACACCTGGGCCTGGCCGACCAGGCGGCGCGCATCACAAAAGCAGTTCGGGGGTTCGCTCCCAGCGTTGCTCTCAGCACAAGCCAGTTCGGCGACCAGATATCGGAAAGGGTGTGAACAGGGGTGCCCATCACCAAGACTGACTACATATGGATGGACGGGGAGCTCGTCAATTGGGATGACGCCAAGGTACATATCCTCACCCACAGCTTGCACTACGGCTGCGGGGTCTTCGAAGGTATACGCGCCTATAAAACGGCTGACGGTCCCGGTATTTTCCGCCTGACCGACCACATCAACAGGCTGTTCTCCTCGGCCAAGATGCTGATGATGGACATTCCCTTCAGCCCGGCGCAGTTGGTGGAAGCGGTGAAGCAGACCGTGGTCGCCAACCGTCTGTCCGAGTGCTACATCAGGCCGATCGTCTACCTGGGATATGGTGAAATGGGCCTCAACACGCTCAACTG
>PMLI01000496.1 GCA_003158835.1 Acidimicrobiaceae bacterium | reverse complement strand
TCGCCCGCCTGCGGCTCAACGATTCGGCGTTCGTCTATCAAACGGAGTCGTCGGTCGCGCTCGGTTTCGGTTTTCGCTGCGGCTTCCTCGGCCTGCTCCATATGGACATAGTCCGGGAACGGTTGGAGAGGGAGTTCGACCTTTCCCTGATCGCCACCGCCCCGAGCGTCGAGTACCTGGCCCGGCTGACCGACGGTACGCAACTGCGCATGCACAGCCCGTCCGAGATGCCCGCAGCCCAGAAGATCGAGCTGGTCGAAGAGCCCTTCATTAACGCCACCATCCTCCTGCCGTCGGAGAACACCGGCACCGTGATGGAACTTTGCCAGAGCCGGCGGGGCGAAATGCTGCGCATGGAGTACATCTCGCCCGAACGGGTCGAGCTCGTCTACCGGATCCCACTGGCCGAAGTGGTGATGGACTTCTTCGACGCCCTGAAAAGCCGGACCAAGGGCTACGCCAGCCTCGACTACGAGCCGGCCGGGTTTTCCCCGGGCGAACTGGTGAAGATCGACATCATGCTCAACGGGGTGCCGGTCGACGCCTTCAGCGCCATCATCCACCGCTCCGACATGATGGAGTACGGCCGGCGGATGACCGAAAAACTGCGGCAGCTGATACCCCGCCAACTTTTCGACGTGCCCATCCAGGCCGCCGTGGGCGGCAAGGTGGTCGCCCGCGAGACGGTGAAGGCCAAACGAAAAGACGTGCTGGCGAAGTGCTACGGCGGCGACATCACCCGGAAGCGCAAGCTCCTGGAAAAGCAAAAAGAAGGCAAGAAGCGGATGAAGAACATCGGCCGCGTCGAGGTCCCCCAGGAGGCGTTCATCCAGGCCCTGCGGCTCGACACCTAGGCCCGAGCGCCGCCCGGCGCCGGCCCCTGGTCCCGATCGCGCCCTCGGGCCGGCGGCGGTGCGCGAAGGCGGGCCCTAGGAGGACCGGCCGAAGTAGCCCTCGGTCTGCAGGTGCAGGATTATCTGCTGGGCGGCCGCCTCGGGGCTGACGTCGGTCGTGTCGATGCGCACCTCGGCGTGCTCGGGCACCTCGTAAGGGTCCGACACGCCCGTGAACTCCTTTACGATCCCGGCCCGGGCTTTGGCGTACAGGCCCTTGCGGTCCCGGCCCTCGCACACCTCGAGCGGGGTCGACAGGTGGACCAGGATAAAACCTCCGAGCGGCTCGATCATGGAGCGCACCTCGGCCCGCACGCCCTCATAAGGGGCGATGGGGGCGCAGATGGCGATGCCGCCGTTCTTGGTGATCTCGGAGGCGACCCAGCCGATGCGCCGGATGTTGATGTCCCGGTGCTCCTTGGAAAAGCCGAGCTCGGACGACAGGTGCTTGCGCACGATGTCGCCGTCGAGCAG
Organism: Acidimicrobiaceae bacterium; assembly: GCA_003158835.1. Lineage (GTDB taxonomy): Bacteria > Actinomycetota > Acidimicrobiia > Acidimicrobiales > Palsa-688 > Fen-671. Next base: position 2,118 of record PMLI01000496.1, on the reverse strand, counting down.
GGTGACGGGCCGGCCGCCCTCCTCCAACAGCTTGGTGAGCAGGATGCTGGCGATGGTGGACTTACCCGACCCCGACAGGCCGGTGAAGAACACGCTGAAGCCCTGGTGGGCGCGGGGCGGGTAGCTGCGGCGCAGCTCGGTGGCCACCTCGGGGAAGGTGAACCAGGACGGGATGTCCCGGCCCTCGGCCAGGCGCCGGCGCAGCTCCGTGCCCGATATGTCGAGCACCCGGGTACCGGCCGGCACCTCGTCCACCGGCATGTACTCGTCCCGGTCTTCGACGTAGACCATGTTCTGGAAGGGCACGATCCCCATCCCGAGCTCGGCCCCGTGCTCAGAGAGCAGGGCCTGGGCGTCGTAGGGACCGTAAAAGGGCTGGCCGGCCGAGTCTTTGCCCGGCCCGGCGTGGTCCCGGCCGACTATGAAATGGCTGGCACCGTAGTTCTTGCGGATGATGGCGTGCCATACCGCTTCCCGGGGACCGCCCATGCGCATGGCCAGGGGCAGCAAGCTGAGCGCGGCGGTGGAGTGCGGGTAGCCCGTGAGGACGGCCTGGTAGCAGCGCACCCGGGTGTGGTGGTCGACGTCGCCTGGCTTGGTCATCCCCACCGACGGGTGGATGAGCAGGTTGGCCTCGACCTGGCGGGCGGCCCGCAGGGTGAGCTCGACATGGGCGCGGTGCATGGGGTTGCGGGTCTGGAAGGCAACGACCCGGTCCCAGGACAGGTCGGCGAAACGGGCCCGCAGCTGGGCGGGCGAGTGCCGCAGCGCCTTGTAGTCGTAGTGAGCGGGCGGGCTGAGCACCTCGAGGCGGCCCGAGACGTACACCGGGCCGGCCTTGTCGAGCAGGTAGGCGGCACCCGGGTGCGCCCGGTCGGTGGTGCCGAAGACGAGCTTGGCCTCCTGGTCCCGGTCCGGGCGGTAAAGCTCGCTGACATGGAGCGCCGCCAGCATCACGCCCTCGGGGTCCCGCAGCGCCAGGCTGGCGCCGAAGCCGATCTCGGCCGCTCTTTCCTCGGTTATGTCCAAGGTGACGGGGATGGGCCACAGCATCCCGTCCACCAAGCGCATCCGCTCGCACACCCCTTCGTAGTCCTCCTGGCCCAAGAAGCTGCGCAGGGGCGAGAAACCGCCGTTGGCCAGAAGCTCGAAGTCGCAGATCTGGCGGGGCGACAGGTCCCACGAGGCCCAGTTGCGAGACTGTTCTTTCAGCTCGGCAGCCCGGTCAGGCGTGACGGACAAGTCGACGAGCGCCCCGCCGTGGGGGCTAATGAGCTGCTTGGGCACCGTACCTCCAAGTTGCGAATGCCGAATTATGATCAGATTAGTCAGATTTAGGCAGGCTGGACAAACCAGGCCACCATGCTCCCGGCTGCTACTTCGACGCCGGGCCCGAGCCGGGCTCGGGCGTTAGCTGGGCTTCACCGAGGTCGCTCTTTCGAACGGCGGGGAAACCGGCCGTCATCGACCCCGACCGTACCATCTGAGCGCCGCGTCACGGGTCAACCCCTGGCACTCGGTAACCTTGAGTGCCAGAGATGCTGGACGACCGCAAAGCCGCCATCCTTCGTGCCGTGGTGGAATGCCACATCCGGACCGCGCAGCCGGTCAGCTCGGCTTATGTCGCCCAGCTGGGCGACCTCAGCGTCTCGCCCGCCACCGTACGCAATGAGATGGCGGTGCTGGAGCAGGACGGCTACCTCTTCCAGCCTCATTCGAGCGCCGGGCGGGTGCCGACCGACAAGGGCTACCGCTTCTTCGTGGACTCGCTCTCCGGTCCTACCCCCCTGGGCCCGCCCCAGGCGGAGCTGGTACGGATGTTCTTCGCCCGGGCCCACGGTGAGATCGAACGCATGCTGGCCGAGACGAGCGGCCTTCTTTCCAGCCTCACCGACTACGCCGCCGTAGTGGTCGCCCCCAGTGCCCCCGAGCCCGGGCGGGTACGGTCGTTGCAACTAGTGAAGCTGGCCGCCCACCTCGTCCTGATCGTGGCCGTGCTCGGTAACGGCGCGGTGGAGCGCCGGGCTCTGGAGCTGCCGGTTGAAATGTCCGAACCCCAGGTGGAGCGGGCGTCCACGGCGGCCGCCTCGTTCCAGATCGGCGCCGCCCTCGACAAGA
>PMLI01000236.1:388-2604 GCA_003158835.1 Acidimicrobiaceae bacterium | reverse complement strand
TGGCCGCCTCTTGGCGTCGGGTCGCGACGCCGACATATTCGACTATGGCCCGGGGTTGGTCCTGCGACGTTCGCGACGGGGCCATTCCATGGCGGGCGAAGCTCGCACGATGGACTACGTGAGACGGTGCGGCTACCCGGTCCCGGCGGTTGAGGAGATCTCCAACGACGGCATGGACCTCGTCATCCAGCGCATCGAAGGCGTGACAATGCTCGCGGCCCTGGGCCGACAACCCTGGACTGTCCGGCACCAGGGGACTGTACTGGCAGACCTCCACCGTCGTTTGCATGACATCCCGGCGCCAGATCACCTCCCCGGTGCTCCGGTGGGTCAGGGGGACCGCTTGGTCCACCTCGACCTGCACCCGCTCAACATCATCATCGGGCCAGCCGGGCCTGTCGTCATCGACTGGCCGAACGCAGCCCGGGGCGACCCCGCCGTAGACGTAGGCGTGGCCTGGCTGCTGATGGCCGCGAGCGATCTGCCGTACGAGGGCGCGAAGGGCACGGTCCTGAGATCTGCCCGATCACTGCTCGTGAACAGTTTCTTGGCCAATGTCGACCTCGCCGGGGTCAAGGCCCACTTGCGCGCGATCGCCGAGTGGAAGGAGCGGGACGCGAACCTTTCGGCGGTCGAACAGCGTGAGATGTGGAGAGTCATAGAGAGTGATGGGACAAAAAGGCGTTCTTTACGCGGCGGCCGAGGCGGGCAGCGACAGTGAAGCCAAGCTTCGAGGCCCGGACCGTCCGAAAATGCGAGGGACGAGCGGTGGAGGATCCTGAGCGCCAGGGCGAGAGCGTGGTGCGATGCCTCGTCGCTGGTCACCGTAGGGGAGAAATTCGCCCTAACAACCAGCCCTCCGCGGTCGTTCCCAGAGCACTCTTGTCGTTGCCGACGTGAGCTTCTTCGCACCGCGGTGTCCTCGGTCAGACGGGTTGTTGTTCGCGCGGCGCGGCCCTATCGCTCGCGGGGGGCGATAATCGTGCTCGGTACGACAGTCATCGCCGCAGGGCTCACGACGGCGCTGCGGGCACCCGGGCGCGACCCCAGGTTGCTCGTCGGCGGCCTCGCAGCCCTTGTGGCGGTGTCAGCGACGGCGGGGGTCACCGACACGACCGGCATCAGTGCCGGCCAGGTGCCCCTCGCAAGGAGCGCGTGGTCCGACACGGGGTTCTGGACCGCCGCCCCGACGGGCAAGCCGGGAGCAGTTACCTCGTACCAGGCCGTGGCTTGCCCGACAGCGCAGTTCTGTGCCGCCTTGGGCACCGGCCTATTTGGCACGCTCTGGAGCCTGAGCAGCGACGGCGGCGCCAGGTGGAAGCCTGCCGAGCGGGCAACGCAGAGCCTCCCTTTAGCCGGCGGCCCGGGGGCGATGGGCGTAGTCCTGATTGCTGGCGCCCCCCATGGGCTCTCGTGCTGGGCCCGTTCCTACTACGTGGCCAGCGGGTCTTCGCCAGCGCAGAGCACCGACAGTGGCAAGCATTGGGCGCACCTGCGCTCGAAGCCAGGGGAAGACTGTCCCGAGCTCTACCGGCGGAGCCGACTGCTTCGCCCCGGGCCGCTGCCTCCTGCTCGGGTACGCCGGCGACACGGGTGCAGCTACTTCCGTCCTGGTTACCCACAACGCCGGCGGGCGGTGGGTGAAGGCACAACTGCCGCCGGGGGCGTGGTCGCTGGACAGCGCCTTCTGCACAGGTCCAAAGTCCTGCATCGGCGTAGGCTCTACGGGGCACGTGGAAAGGGCCGCCGTGCTGGCCAGCTCCGACGGTGGGTTGTCCTGGCAAGTTCGCCCAGCCCCGCTAGGTGCTTTGTCGCTGTCAGAGGTGGCCTGCCCGGTCCCTGACCGCTGCGTGGTACTCGGTCCACCCTCCGACGGGTGCAGGTCATCGGCGCGGCCTGGGCGTCTGGGCTGGTGGTGTATTGGACAAGCGATGGCGGACGGGGCTGGGCACGCTCCGCCCTGCCGGACCGACTTGGGATGACGCAGGTCTCAGGCACTCAGGTCGCCTGCTCGGCCAACACCTGCGTCGCGGTACTGTCCAATTCCGCGGTCCCAGGGTCGTCAGAGCTCGCTCCCGGCGTCGCGCCGAGCTTCCTGCTGAGCCGCGACTACGGCAGGACCTGGGCTCTGGACGGCTCACCTCGCTCCCTCGGCCGTGTGGCCGCCAATTCCGAAATCCAAGACCTGACGTGCAACGGGACGGACGTTTGCGCGG
>PMLI01000236.1:0-370 GCA_003158835.1 Acidimicrobiaceae bacterium | reverse complement strand
GTGCCTGCTCAGAGGCCAGATCGATGGTTCTATTACTCGCTGGTCCCTTTATCGCGGACAAACAGGTTGCCCACCGTCGCACAGAACATGTGCGCATAATCACGAGGCCGAGACTTTAGGCGTGTGCCGCTCATAGTAACGCGGAAACAGCACTCCACAGCCGGCCTTGTACGCGACATAACCGGCGTTCTGCGAGCGATCACCGGCCTTTCTAACCCGACGGGCCGAGAACCGGGATCATATATCCACTCCCGTTTGGGCCCCGACGCCCGCGCCTCTGTGCCCCGCGGCTGGCGTTTGAGACCAAAGACCGGCCAACCGAGACGCCTCCTCGACGGCCTGCCAAGCGGCGATGACGTCGAGGCGGTCC
>PMLI01000591.1 GCA_003158835.1 Acidimicrobiaceae bacterium | reverse complement strand
GCGCCTGCTCCAGCTCGGCGATGAGCCCTCGTAGGCCTCGCTGAACAGCACTCCCGGGGCGATGTCGTAACCGCAGCAGGCGAACGGTCCGATGATCTCCGGTTTGGCCATACCCTGGTTTGCGGAGTTCCTGATGACGTCAGCGCGGTCGGGGCGTCATTGGGGCCGGTTGAGGCTTGACGCCGTGCGAGCAATCACTGGGCTCAACCGTGGAGTGCGCCTATCGCGTTGTTGGCTCAGACCCGGATGACCCCGACGCCTGGGATGGCGTCGTAGTCACGGTCCTGAGTGACGACCGGGATCTGCTCAACCAGTGCGGTGGCCGCCACGAGCGCGTCGAGGACGGGCACCCGGCGGCCGGCAAGACGAAGGGCGGCGACGATCCGACCGAACTGGCGTGCCACCTCAGCGTCAATCGGCAAGGCGTCCCAAGTCGACTCGACAGCCGACAGCGTCGCCACGCGTGCAGGACGGTCGGCGTCGTTGGCCATGAGCACGCCGACGGTCAGCTCGGCCAGCGTCACGACCGAAACCTCGGTCTCGGTCACACCTTCCATCTGGCCAAGGGGTCGCCCGGACTCCCTCGCAACGAAGAACGAGGTGTCGAGCAAGGCCCTCATATGTCGTCGGTCGTGTCGGGCAACATACCCCGCACGTCCGCGACGAGCTCACGGTCCGCGGCATGACGGGAGGCGACGGCGATCGCCTCAGCCACTGGTACGACTCTGCGCCTGCGGAGCGGCACGATTTCAGCGACCGGGCGCCGGTCGACTGTGACAGTCAACCGCTCGCCGGCCTCAACCCGTCGGAGCGCTTCGCTAACAGAGTTCCGCAATTCGCGGACGGATATGGAACTGCCCACAAGGGTCAGTGTAGCACATGTGGCTATAAGTACCTCGCACTGGAAAAGCCAAGGTTGTCTCTCTGTTATGGGACGCGCCGTAGTCGCTGTTGGCCCACCTGAGGTACTGGCCGCTCAAGAGCCATGGCGGCGCGCTGCGTCCCGGGCTTGACCGCCGTCCCAGGTACGCCCACGCGGGAAGCCCCGGGCTGGGGGTCGTCGACGGTCGACAGGGCTCGCTAGTGTTCCGACGAATGTCGCGTCGGGATCAGCGACGAGCCTGAGATGCCACGGGAAAGGAGCTACATCAAATCGATCCACAGCAAACGGGGCGGGCTCTCAAGGCACCTGAAGCTAAGGAAGAGGTTGCGGGATGAGCCGTGCAGCACTACAGCGGGCCCGTCGAATGCTGTCGTCGATCGTGACGCGCGCTCTGGAACGTTCCGGGGTGCGCTGGGCAATCGTGACATCCGCCTGGCGCTCATCGGCCAGGCGATCGGGTCCGCCAGCCAGTACCTGATATCGCCGGCGCTGGCCATCAATCTGGTCAGCTCGCTCGGAGCGGGAAGCCTCGGCCTGCTGGCGCTGCGATACGTGCCGGCTGCCGTGCTCGGTCCTTGGGCCTCGATTCCCACCCGCCGGCTCGGGCCGCGCCGGGCGCTGGTGGCGCTATGCACCGGACGCGCGCTGGTAATCGCCGCTGCCACGGTGGGGCTGGCGACCGGGGCCGCGCCCGTGCTGGTCGTCCTGCTCAGCGTGCTGGACGCGGCCTTCGCGACTGCCTGCGTGCCAGCGGTGGCGATCGTGCAGGTCTCGGTGGCGCGGTCGCCGTCGGAGCTGGCCGCTGCGTCGGCGATGACCTCCAACACCAAGTCCGTCTTCGAGGTGCTCGGCGGCCTGATCGCCGGGTTCGTCACCGCCTTGTTCTCCTCTGCGGCCGTGTTCGGCCTCGCCGCGGTCGTGACGGCCATCGCTGGCCTGACCTCACTCGGCTTGAGCGTGCAAGGCATCCAGCACGGGTCTCGAAAGAACGGCGCCTCCGATTGGCGGTTGATCCTCGACCGGCGGATCATGCCCCTGACCGCGATGGTGATGCTCCGCGCGTCCAACCGGGCCGTGTGGGTCGGGCTCGCGGTGCTGGCGGCCCGCGGCTTCCTGGGGATGGGAACGGCCGGCGTAGGCACGCTCGTCACGGCCGCCGGCGTCGGCTCGATGATCTCGATCCCGGCCGGCGTTGCCTTGATCGGCCGTCGGCGGCTGGGTGCGATAGCGGCGATCGCGGTCATAGGCATGGGCGTCTCGCTCATTCTCGTCGCGGCGTCTGCCAGCGTCCCCGTCGCGCTCGCCGCGATTGCGGCCTGGGGCCTCTTCGGAGCGATATCGGATATGTCGATCGGAGCGCTGATCCCGCGGGCGTCCAGAGGACGCGTCGGCAGCGTGGTGTCAATGAACGAGACGATCAAGAATTGGATGCAGACTGCCGGAACCGCGCTGGTGCCGGTGTCAGTTACCGTTCTCGGCACGCGCTCGGCGATCGCGCTCTGGGGCGCGCTGCCGGTGCTCGGCGTGCTTCTCGCCAGGCGCGCGATCGACCGTGTCGACGAAGACGTCGTCGAGCACCTCCGCGTCGTCGAGCGCGTGCGAGCGATCCGGTTGTTCCAGCACCTGCGGGTGGTCGAGCTGGAGCAGATCGTCGCTGCGCTCAAGCGTCGGCCTGTCGCGGCCGGGCAGGTGGTCGTGCGCCAGAACGACCCCGTTGCAGAAAGCCTGTTCATCATCGACGCCGGCGCCGCCGATGTGACGGTGGGGGGCGCGTGGGTGGCCGACCTCGGCCCGGGGGATCTCTTCGGTGAGATCGCGCTGCTGCACTCGGTCCCACGAACGGCGACGGTCACGGCCACCATGCACACGGTGCTACTCGAGCTCGAACGGGACCCGTTCATCGAGGCGGTCACCGACTATCAGACCGGCCAAGAAGCGTTGACGCTGTCGTGAGTACGGCATACAAGCCGGATTTATGGGCCCAATAGGGTCATGCGCGGTCGGCAGCCCTTCGTAGCCGTGACGGTAGCGGGGAGCTGATGTCGCGGAGGGCGTCGGTCCCTTCCCCGTGGGCAAGACGGCGGCGCGCCGCGGCATCGGCTGCGAGGCCCGCGGCCCTTGCCATCTGCCTAGAGAAGTCCTGGCTGTCGCCCTCAAAGGCGACGAAAACCGAGGACCCGAGCGGTCGCTCGGGTTCGCCGAACACAAAGTGGTCCTCTCGCACCCAAAGGTGCTGGTGGCCGACATTGAGGTAACAGCCCTTGCGGCCCGAGGGCTGGAACTCCACGTTGATTAGCCACCAGCCCCGGTCATCGACTAGCGCGGATGCGGCCCCGCCAAGCCTCGTGGGTGTAGGCCACCTCCACGTCGTAGCTGAAGGTTTCGGTCCCCGTAAAGGCCGCACCTGCGACGTCGGCTGCCCATTGGGGGTACATGCCCGAGCCGCCCGCTCCAGGCCAGTCAGGGTTATGGCGCAAGATCAGCGACTCGGTCGCCTGGGCGACACTGCCCGGAAGCGGCAGCCAGTCGAAGTGGCAGATCACGAGCGCTCCTCCAGGGCGCAAGAGGCGCCGTGCTCCGCCGCGGCAGACGGCCTGTCGAACCAGTGCCGGCATTGGCCGGCGCTGAAGGCGTCGCAGCTGGCAGTTGCCAAGCCTGTCGCCTCTGCGGTGGCCACCCGGTACTCGACGTCGGCCCGCTCCTGCGCGTCAAGCTGGCGCGCCTGGGCCAGCATTTCGGGGGGGGTCGATGTCGACGACTCGGCAGCCGCGGCGGGCAAAGCCTCTCACCAATGTGCCCGTGCCTGTGCCTACGTCGACGACGTCCTGGCCGGCCCGGCCAACGCCGAACGCGACGAGTCTGTAACCGTCGTCCCCGCGGCGACCGGGAGGGCCAAGTACCGCGCAGAGAGGTACCGCTGGGCTCGCCGACCCTCCACAAGGCGGCCGCCAGCAATACGGCGCTGGTGGGGCATCCGTTCCTCTGGAGGAAGCCAAGCGACGTAGCAGATCGTTGCTAGCTTCATGACGGCGCGGCGTACACCCCCTCAGCAGGCTCGTCGCGATCGTGCGGCCGCACCGAATATGACGGGCTCGGCGGCTGACGGAGTCTCTCAGCTCGCTACGAAGGCCGACAGCTCCTCGGCGAAGCGGCGGCGCTCTCGGGTGACGAGCGAGATATGCCCCCCGGGGACCTCCACCAAGGATGATCCGGCGATCGCCGCGTGCAGCTCACGCGCCCGGGCGAGGGGCGTCATGTGGTCACGCCGTCCATGAAGGATGAGGGTGGGCACGACGATCTCACCCAAGCGGGTGGTGGCGTCATAGGCGGCGGACGCCCGGCGTTGGCACTCCCAGGCCCACCGGGGTTGCCTGTCGCGGGGCGTCGGGAGCCGGCTCAATACCTCCAGTGTCAGCCACCGGCGACTGAAGACGCGGGTCGGCCGCGTGCTGGCACTGGTGGCGGCTAGGACCAGCCGGCGCACGCGCGTCGGATGGTCAAGCGCGAGGCTCAAGGCGATGCGCCCGCCCATGGAGTAGCCGACCACGATCGCTTGCTCGGTCCCGAGCACGTCGAGAAGCCCTTCCGCGTCGTTGGCCATCTGTTCGACGGTGTAGGGGCCAGGCGGCTTGTCGCTCCGTCCTCCACCGCGGGGGTCGAACACGATCACCTGACACGCGGCGGCGAGCGGCCCGATGACCCCGCCGAAGAGACGGGTGTCGGCCCCGAGCCCGGGGACGAGCAGCAGCGCCGGGCCGGTGCCGTGGGACTCGTAGTACAGCTCGATGCCGTTCACGCTCGCACGGGCCATGCATGTCCAGTGTGTCTCGCCTGGCACCGCACTGGCGCGATGTCGCAGGAATCGTTCGTGTGGTCAACAGCCTCGGCGGCACCGTGACGGCACATGGCACCACGTGGTGTCCAGCGGCGCTGACCCTCTGGTGCCGGGCCCGGTGATGCGCGGTCAACTCGAAACCAACGTCGCGGCGTGATGGCGCACGGTCGGTACCGGCCCGTACCGGACGGCCCGTACCGGACGGCCACCGGCGCCATCGCTTGCGCGACGGAAAATCTCCTTTGCGTACTCCAGTTGAGGTGCGACGCACCTGGCAGCCGCGACGGAACGACGGGTATCGCGGTCGCCGGTCCCCACAGGATTGCACGCAGAACAAGCATCTCGGCGCCCCTGGTGAGAACGGGGACCGTTATGGTCTCCAACGGAGACGGAAGGTGTAGTGGCGGATGCGGACGTAGCGGTTGCCGAACCAGGTCTTGGCCCCCGGCCCTAGCGTGTTGAACCACAGCTGGAAAAGGAACCTCTTCTTCTGGAAGCGTCTGGCGACCCGGGAACGGTGCATTGTTTCGATGTCGTGTAGGCGCGCACGGTCCATGGGCTTCCTGAGCCGGTCCTCGAGCCGTCTCAGCCAGTAGGCCTTCATGGCTTCGAGCTGTTGGTCCGAGAAGCCCTCCTGGAGGGCGAGCCGGCTCACATGGTCAACTTCTACGGCGCGAAGCGCCCAATAGTCCGCCAAGCCGTGGACTCTGCTGAAGGGCACCCGAGCAAAGCGGTCGTCCAAGCTCTGCACGACCGCTCCGGTCCGGTCGCCAAGGTCAGGGACCGGCGGAGGAGGGGGCTCTCGGCTGGCCAGGCGTTCAAGGCTGACCGCGCCGATCGGCACCTTCCGGCTGTCGATGATGATGTTTGCAGCTGGTACCCGGCCAGCGGCCGCCCAGTAGCCGTCCCCGAGGTCGCACACCTCGAACGGTGTCCCCTGGCTGTCCACCAGGATCGTGACTTGCGCCCATTCCGCGTCCACCGGGAGAGGGAGGCGTCCAGTCCTGTCCCCCACGGCCCAGGCCGTCCGGCCGCGCGGTGAGGCGAGGAACGGTCCGATCGCGGCCCCCTCACGGATGTGCTCGAAGTGGTCGTCATCGCCACGGCGGTGCGACGTGACCGTGATCGACCCACCTTCGGGGCCAGCAAAGCTGAGGCCTTCCGATGTCTGGACCGCCCGCGTATGGCGTCCGTCGCGGACCAGCGCCACCGTGCCGCCTCGCGCCCCCCCTTGGCCTCGCTGCAGGCCCACCACGCCGTATAGGACGAGCTCCTCGTCGTCCGAGGTTTCAGGCTCTTCCACGAACGACCCCGTTCCTCTCAGGGCGCCATCAGGCGAGCACCCAGTCGGTTGACCAAGCCATAATGCCCGTTGTTGCATGGGCATGCTGCCAGCACCAGCAGGCAACGACCGGTACCGAACGACGATTATCGTTAGCCCGACTGCCCGGCCATCAAGGCACCCAATATCAAGCCATAATATCGACATCTAACCTGCGGCCAGAGCCCCCAGGACGTGGTCGACGGCCACCCGGGTCTCGTCGTCGCTGTCTGGCCACAAATGCCCGTAGGTGTCCAGCGTTTCCATGGCTGATTGGTGGCCGAGGCGGCTCTGGACGGGTTTAACGGAGCAGCCCTTGGTCAAGGTGGTCCAGGCCCGGCTCGGGCACGCCAGCGCACCCGAGACGCTGGACACCTACTCGCACCTCTGGCCGGACAGCGAGGACCGGACCCGGCGGGCCGTAGACGAGGTGCTCGGCGCGAGCGCCGCGGACTTGGCGCGGACATCCGAGGCCTGAGCGCCGCAAAAGCCCTACTCAGTAGGGCTAAAGGGAGTGAGCCGGCCTGTAGGCGGGATTCTGTCCACCGGGCCGTTCCCGGCACCGGATGGGTGGTCATCCATCTAAGCGGCCTACCTGGGGACATCGGCCGGGCCGGCCGTCCCACGCTTGACCTTGCTCCGGGTGGGGTTTACCAAGCCGCCGGGTCACCCCGACGCTGGTGCGCTCTTACCGCACCGTTTCACCCTTACCTGTGGCAACGGGACCGTTGCCCATCGGCGGTTTGATTTCTGTGGCACTTTCCTGCGGGTCACCCCGACTGGCCGTTAGCCAGCACCCTGCCCTACGGAGTCCCGACCTTCCTCGACCAGGTCATGGCCCGAGAACCTCGGACCACGCCTGACCGCGACCACCCAGCCGGCTCACTCGGCACCAGCTTACTCGCCCGCCTTATCGTCACTCCCCCAGTGTTGAATGGATGGCGTGCCCACCCTCCCGGCCACCCTCAACCTGCACCCGGCCATCGCCGCCTGGTTCGCCGACCGGTTCCCTGAGGGGCCCACGGAGGCCCAGGCCCAGGGCTGGCCGCTCGTCCAGGGCGGCTCGGACGTCCTCATAGCCGCCCCCACCGGGTCGGGCAAGACCCTGGCCGGCTTCCTGATGGCCATCGACGACGCTTACCGGGCGCATGTGTCGGGAGCGCAGCTGGCCGGGCACACCAGGGTCGTCTACGTCTCGCCGCTCAAGGCTCTGGCCGTCGACGTCCACCAAAACCTGGAGCGCCCGTTGGCCGAGATCGCCGAGACCGCCAAACGCCTCGGCCTGGCCCCGGCTCCCGTCACGGTCGCCGTCCGGACCGGCGATACGCCGTCGAGCGCCCGCTCGGCCATGGTCAAGGACCCCCCCACCATCCTCGTCACGACGCCCGAGAGCCTGTACCTCTACCTGACCGCCGAGCGGAGCCGCGCGACCCTGACGAGCGTCCGGACGATCATCGTGGACGAGATCCATGCCCTCGCCCGGGACAAACGGGGCTCGCACCTCACCCTCAGCCTCGAGCGGCTGGAGCACATCCAGCAGGAGGGCCGCCCACAGCGCGTCGGGCTTTCCGCCACCCAGAGGCCTATTGAAGTGACGGCCCGTATTCTCAGCGGCGCCGGTGCCGTCACCCGCATCGTGGCCCCAACCCCCGCCACCCCCCCGGCACCTGCCGTCGTTCCCAGCCCCGTCTCTGCCCCGGCCAATCACGCCCCGACCACGCGCCAGGTGGACATCGTCGACTGCGGGCACAGCCGCGAGTTGCGAATAAGCATGGAGCTGCCTGAGGAAGAGCTGGCCGCCGTCCTGTCCCGCGAGCAACTGGGCGAGATAGTCCAGCGCATCGCCGCCCACGTGCGGGACCACCGCACGACTCTGGTGTTCGTGAACACCCGCCGGCTTTCCGAACGCCTGGCCCACCTTCTGGGCGAGGCGCTCGGGCCTGACCAGGTGGCGGCTCATCACGGCAGCCTTTCGGCCGACAGGCGCAAGAGGACCGAATCGCGATTGCGGGCCGGGGATCTGCGCGCCCTGGTGGCAACGGCCTCCCTCGAGCTCGGCATCGACATCGGCCCGGTCGAGCTGGCGTGCCAGGTCGGTTCGCCGCGCGCCATTTCCACTTTCTTGCAACGCGTGGGCCGCTCCAACCACTCCCGCCACGGCGTGCCCGAGGGCATCATCTTCCCGACTACCAGGGACGAGCTGGTCGAGTGTGCCGCCCTTTTGGCCTCCGTGCGCAAGGGTCGCCTCGACGCCGTCGTGGCCCCAGTCGCCCCCCTCGACATACTGGCCCAACAGGTGATCGCCGAAGTGGCGGCGGCCGAGGAGTGGAGGGAGGACGACCTCTACCGGTTGGTACGGCGGGCCGCCCCCTATGAGCACCTTTCCCGGGAGGACTTCGACGCCGTCGTCGAACTGGCCGCCGAGGGCATACCGACCGGCCGGGGGCCGCGCATGGCCTACCTCCACCGGGACCAGGTCAACTCCGTGCTGCGGCCCCGCCGGGGCGCCCGGTTGGCCGCCTTGACCAGCGGTGGGGCCATCCCCGAGGTCGGCGATTACCGGGTCGTGGTCGAGCCCGAGGAGACCGTCGTCGGCTCGCTCAACGAGGACTTCGCCATCGAGTCCATGGCCGGCGACGTGTTCGCGCTGGGCACGCACTCTTGGCGCATTCGCCGCGTCACCCCGGGTGAGGTGCGAGTGACCGACGCGCAGGGTGCGTCACCCACCATCCCGTTCTGGGTGGGAGAGGCGCCGTCGCGTACGGCAGAGCTTTCCGAAGAGGTGTCCGCCCTCCGCTCCGGCGTCGAGTCGCAACTGAAGCAGGCGGGCCCGGATGCCGCCGTCGGGTACGTCCGGGGAACGTGCGGCCTTCGGGCCGGACCAGCCGAGCAGATCGTCGCCTATCTGGGCACCGGGCTCGGGCAATTGGGGGTCATGCCGACCCATGAGGACGTGGTTTTCGAGCGCTTCTTCGATGAAGGCGGCGGCATGCAGCTGGTCGTCCACTCACCTTTGGGCGGGCGGGTAAACCGGGCCTTGGGGCTCGCATTGCGTAAACGGTTCTGCGTCACTTTCGATTTCGAGCTCCAGGCTGCGGCCAGCGACAACGCCGTCATATTGTCGCTGGGCCCGCAGCACAGTTTCCCGCTCTCGTCGGCGGCGCGCCTCCTGCACCCCAACACAGTCGAGACGACGCTCGAACAAGCCGTCCTGGCCTCGCCGATGTTTGCCTCGCGCTGGCGGTGGGACCTGAGCCGCTCCCTGGCCATCCTGCGCTTCCGGGGCGGGAAGAAGAACCCCCTGCCGGTCCAGCGCATGGAGGCCGACGACCTCATGGCGGCGATTTTCCCCGCCCTGGCCGCTTGCCAGGAAAACACCCCGCCCGGCCCCATCCAGCTGCCCGACCATGTAATCGTGCGCCAGGTGCTCGACGATTGCCTCCACGAGGCCATGGACGTCGACGGGCTGAAGGCCCTCGTGACCAACCTGCACTCGGGATCGGTCAGGTCCCATTTCGTCGACTCGGTGGAACCGTCGGTTCTCTCGCACGAGATCGTAAACGGCCAACCGTACACCTACCTCGACGACGCCCCCCTTGAGGAGAGACGTTCCCGCCAGGTGCAACTGCGCCGGGGCCTGCCCGTGGAAGCCCGGGACCTGTCGAGCCTCGACGGCGCCGCTTTGGAAAAAGTCCGGGCCGAGGTGGCGCCGAGCCCACGGGGCCCTGACGAGCTGCACGACTTGCTGTTGTCTACCCTGGTCCACCGACCTCGGGCGGACTGGCAGGAGTGGTGCCGGCAACTGGTGGCCACGGGGCGGGCCATGGAAGTGCTCGTGCCGGCGGGGGGCGAAGGCGAGGGGCGCAGCGTGCTCTGGTGCGCCACCGAGAGGAGGCACTGGGCCGAGGCGCTGTTCCCGGACAGCTGTTTTCAGCCCGACTACCGGCTCGCCCCGTTTCTCGAGCGAGGCGGACGAGGCAGTGGCGGTAGCGGCGCCAAGGGGGAGGAGGCGACCGACGCCGACGTCGCCGCCGCTCTGGCTTTGCGGGGCCACCTTCAACTGACAGGCCCCGTCACCGTAAGCGCCCTGGCCGCCCGCGGTGCCCTGCCGCTCAGCCGGGCCCAGGTCGGTCTGGCCCGCCTCGAGGGCGAAGGGCTTGCCATGCGCGGCCGCTTCGACCCGCTACTGGGCGACGAAGAGCAGTGGTGCGCCCGTCACCTCCTGGCCCGGGTACACGGTTACACCCAGAACCGGCTCCGCCGGGATGTCGAGCCCCTGAGCCCGCAGGATTTCATGAGGTTCCTGTTGCGCTGGCAGCATGTCGCCCCCGGCACGGGCCTACAGGGCCGGACCGGGCTGTTGGCCGTGATCGAGCAACTGCAAGGTTTCGAGCTCGCTGCCGGCGCCTGGGAGGAACACGTTTTCCCCGCTCGAGTCGACAACTACCAGCGCCGCTGGCTGGAGGACCTTTGCTTGTCCGGGGAGGTCAGCTGGGGACGGCTGTCGTTGCGGGCCCCGGAGACGGAAGGCCAGCCCCGGCGAGGAGCCTCCACCCCGTCCCGGGCCACGCCGGTCACCTTCACTCTCCGGTCCGAGCTGCCCTGGCTCACCCTGGCGACCCGGGGCGAGGCCCTCCCGGAAGAACCCGCCCACGGGCCCGCCCGCGACGTGCTCGACGCCCTGCGGTCCAACGGCGCCATGTTCTCCTCGGACCTGCCCGGGGCCACGGGACGCCTCCCCGCCGAGGTGCAGGAAGGCTTGTGGGACCTGGTGGCGCGGGGCATCGTAACGGCGGACGGCTTTGCCGCCGTGAGAGCCCTGCTCTCCCGTCGGCAGGCCTGGTCACGCCGGCACATGCCCGAGCGTCGCCGCTTCGGCCCGCGCCCCAGCCCGGGGGCCCAGCGCTCCTTGCGCCAACCCGGCGAGGGCCGCTGGGCCCTGCTGGCCACGGCGGCGCACAGCGGGCAGCTGACGATGGCGGTAGACGACTTGGCCGAACAGATGGCCGGCCAATTGCTGGCCCGCTGGGGCGTCGTCTTCTGGGACCTGGTCGCCCAGGAAGACATTGCCGTGCCCTGGCGTGAGATCCTGTGGAGCCTGCGCAGGTTCGAGGCGCGTGGCCTGGTCAGGGGCGGACGGTTCGTCAACGGCTTTGCCGGCGAGCAGTACGCCCTGCCCGAGGCCCTGGACCTGCTCCGCCATGTCCGGCGCAGCGCAGGCAAGGACGAGCTGGTAACTCTCTGCGCCGCCGACCCGCTCAACCTTTCTGGGGTCATCCTGCCCGGCAAGCGGGTGCCGGCCGTGCGCACCAACAGCATCGTCCTGCGGGACGGGCTGCTGGCGACGGGCCCGGGCCAGCCGGCGCCGGTGAGCGCCGAAAAACCCGGCCCGTCTGCCACCGGGCCGCGCTAGCGAGTTGCTTCGTCGACAGGCTGGTAACGAGCCACCGAGAAGGCCAGCAGCACGGGCACGTCGAGCGCAAATATGGCGAGCATGACCGTCATGATGGCGAGGGTCGAGCCCCGCGTACCGTCGAGCACGAAGATGTACTCGAGCATGCCCGTAATGACCAGATAGGCCACCAGCGACCACTTGCCGACCAGGAAGAAGGTGCTCCAGGCAAACTTCCTGAGGCGCGCCAGCTGCACCAGATTGGCAAGCACGAGGGCACCGGCCGCCACCAGCAGGCCGATCGGGAGGGCCAACGATACCCGGGCCGGGATGTGAGCGGCCATGTAGATGCCCCCGGTGATAACCAGGGCCATCGACAGCACGGCCACTTGAGCCACCGGTGGCAGGGCTCGGCCAGACGGCGCGCCCGTCGGACCAGCCCCGGGAGATGACGGCGCGCTCACGACGACGCCAATTTCGTCATTATCACCAGAGTGGCGACCTGCATGGCACCGGTGACGCCCGCTGTGTATATAAAACGGCGCATCAATTTGCCGATGAGCGCGCCATTAGGCGCCGGCTTTCTGAGCTCGAAAAGTACGGCGAGGTTCGCCGGCTCCAGGATGCCCAAAGCGACTATGGCCATCACACCGACCACGACGAAGCTGGCCACTATCCATCCATGGTTCGGGTTGGCGGCCGACAAGTTACCGACGTGCCTCGCCAACTGCCAGCCGGCAGCCATCGTGGTTATCACCAGGGTGGGCATGAGCAGCACCATTTTTGGCATGAAACGCTTGGAGAATTCGACCCGGGACGGGATGCTCATCCGGCCCAGCACGGGGCCGATGATAAAGCCCAGGAAAAGGTCGATCCCTGTCCACAGGGCCCCACTGACGACATGGAAGAAATCGAGCGCCCAAAGCTTGTTGATGGCCAAGGCGACCACCAGCCCCACCAGCGCCGCCACTACGAAAGGTATACCGGCCAACGGCACTATCTGTAGGGGTGGGGCGGCCGGGGCGGCTCCGCCCGGCCCGGCTCCCGGCCCGCCGCTGGCCGGCGGTCGCCCAGGTATGGTGGTAGAAATCACCTCGGTCATAGGCCTTCTCCCTCGCTCGTAATCCAAGTGTGGTCGGTTATATCACAGAGAAGGCCCGCGAAGGTGGGCCGGTTGCCAATAAGTTCGGCGGGCGGCAACGCTCACCAGCTCCCGTTCCGGGTAACGCAGGGCCGTGAGCCTCCCCCCGTAAACGCAGCCCGTGTCAATACAAATCGCCCCGTCCACCCACACCGAGCGCGCCACCGGTGTGTGCCCATAGACGACCATCGCCTGCGCCGCCGCCCCCTCAGCCCGGCCGGCGGGCATAGCCTCGTGGGCCACCACCAACTTGCCGCCGTCCAGTACCAGGTAGCCTCCGAGCCCATCGAGGAAGACGGCCACCCGGGGCGGGAAGTCCGCCGGCTCGTCCGCCAGCTGGTCCAGGGACTCAGCCAAACCGTGGCCCGGCCTCACACCGCCCGCCCCCGCCGCCCCGGGCCACAGGCCGGCCCCGGGCGACTTGAGCGCGCTGACCAGGGTGACGTCGTGGTTGCCCTGAACGCACCGCGCATTTCCCGACGCCACCATGCCCATGGCGAGGCGTAACACAGCCGGTGTGGCCGGGCCGCGGTTGACCAGGTCCCCCACGAACAACGCCCGCCGGCCGCCCGGGTGGGAAGCACCGGTGCCGGCCCCGGCCAAGGCGTAGCCGAGACGGCGCAGCAGCTCCGCCAGTTCGTCGAAGCACCCGTGGACGTCGCCGATTATGTCGAAGGGGCCGTGCTCCGCCGCACTGTAGATGCCCATAGTCATCCCCGGCGCCGCCGCACCTGCGCTCACGCGCGTCGTTCGAACCGGCCGCGCTCTGCCTCTACGACGGCGCGGAAGTCACAGCCGCCGAGATGGTCGTCGACCACCCCCAGGGACTGCAGAGCGGAGTAGACGGTAGTCGGGCCCACGAACCGGAAGCCGTGCCGGCGTAGCTCGCCCGACAAGGCCCGGGACTGAACGGTGGAGGCCGGCACGTCCCCGGTGCCCTCCGGGGCCGGCCCCGGTGCCTCGTGCGCCCAGAGCAGGGCGGCCAATGACTGCCCTTTTCCCCACAGGCCGAGGAGGGCACGCGCATTTGCGATGGTCGCCTCTATTTTCCCCCGGTGACGAACAATCGAGATATCGGACATCAACCGCTCCACATCGTCCTCGGAGAACCCGGCCACGGCGGTCGGCTCAAAGCAAGCAAACGCGGTGCGAAAACCTTCCCGTTTGCGCAGGATCGTGAGCCAGGACAGCCCGCTCTGGAACCCCTCGAGGCACAGTTTTTCGAAGATCCTCCTGTCGTCGCCGACGGGGCGCCCCCATTCGTCGTCGTGGTAGCGCCGGTACTCGGCCGGGGCCGCCCCCCATGGGCACCGCCGGGCCCCGTCGCCGCACATCACGGTCCCGTCGGTCATCGGCATCCCAACAGCACAGTACCCAATGGGCCGGCCTGCTTGACCGGCCCTCCCCAGCCCTAGCAAGCTGGTCGGATGGTCCCGATCAGCCCCCTCGTCGGCTTGGACGAGATCGAGGAGGCGGCGAGACGACTAGAGGGAGTCATACGGCCGACTCCGGCCCTGTACTCGAACGCCCTGTCCCAGCTCGCCGGCCGGCCCGTGTTCGTCAAACCCGAGCAGTTCCAGAGGACGGGGTCGTTCAAGATCCGGGGGGCGTACAACCGGGTCTCGGTCGTGGCCGCGGGCAGGGCCACCGAGGAGATCGTGGCCGCTTCCGCCGGGAACCACGCCCAGGGAGTGGCCCTGGCGGCCTCGTTGTGCCGGCTGCGGTCCACCGTCTTCATGCCTCAGGGCGCCTCGTTGCCCAAGGTAGAGGCCACCCGCGCCTACGGGGCGGAGGTCCGTTTCGAGCCCGGCAACCTGGACGACGCCATCACCGCCGCCCGCCTCTATGCAGCCGAGCACGGGGCCTGCTACGTCCCCCCCTTCGACGACCCTTATGTCATCGCCGGCCAGGGCACCATCGGCCTCGAGTTGGTCGAGGAGGTGGCCGTCAGCGGCTTCGTGCTCGTGCCGGTGGGGGGAGGAGGCCTGATCGCGGGCGTGGCCGCCGCCTTGCGGGGGTGCGCCTCCAAGGCCCGGGTCATCGGGGTGGAGCCGGCGGGAGCGGCGACGATGGTGGCCGCTCTGGGTGCCGGCGCCCCGGTGGAGCTACCGACGCTGGAAACCATGGCTGATGGCATCGCCGTGCGTTGCGTGTCCGCGCTGACCTTCGAACATGCCCGGGCACTCGTCGACGGGATCGTGACGGTCACCGAGGAGCAGATCAGCCGGGCCGTCGTGCTGCTGCTCGAGCGCTGCAAATGGGTGGTGGAACCGGCCGGCGCGGTCGGCCTGGCGGCGTTGATGGCGGGCGCGGTGCCGGGCGACGAGCCCGTGGTGCTGGTCCTCTCGGGGGGCAACGTCGACCCCCTCCTGCTGACCCGCCTGATCGAGCACGGCCTGACCGCAGCCGGTCGCTACCTCATGGTGCGCGTCGTCCTGGCCGACAAGCCCGGGGCGCTGGCGATGCTGACGGGCGCGCTGGGCCGGCTCGGGCTCAACTTGCTGACCGTCGAGCACCGCCGTTCGGGGGCGCCCATCGGCGTGAGCGAGGTCGAAGTGGTCCTGACCCTCGAGACGCGCGACCCATCCCACCGGGACCAGGTCGTCCCCGCCCTGCAGGCTCAGGGCTTCCGGGCCGAGGCGTACCGGCGTTGACGGTGACCGGGCCGGCAACGGCGCTGGTGGTAGCGCACCGGGGCGACTGGCTGGAGGCGGACCACCCCGAGCCGCAAAACAGCGTCGGCGCCGTGCTCAGCGCGCTGGAGGCGGGAGCCGATGGGGCCGAGATCGACGCCAGGTTGAGCGCCGATGGCACCGTCGTGCTCCATCATGACGCTGCCATGGGGCCGGCCGACATCGAGGCGGGGGCCACGGCGCCGGTGGGCACCCCCGTGTGCGCCCTGGCTGAGGCCGAACTGGGCCACCTCGCCACCCTCGCCGGCCTGCTGGACGCCCTGGACCGCCGAGCCGCCCAACCTCTCACCAACACCCGGCCCGGGCCGGTCGTGCTCAACATTGAACTGAAGGACCTCCCCGGCGAACCGGGCTGGCACAGCCGCCACGTCCTGGCCCGTCGTGTAGCCGCGCTGCTCGGGACCAGGCCCATCGACAATTGGCCACCGGCCCGCCCGCTACCGGCCCGCCCGCTACCGGNNCGGCCGGCCCCCGGGACGAGCCCTCCTCCGCGCCCGTGCCGTCCCGCCTGCAGGTGATCGTGTCCTCGTTCGACCCCGACGGCCTCGACCACTTCCGCCGGTACGCTCCCGGGACCGCCACTGCCCTGCTGCTCGACGAGGGCGAGGACTGGCGCTACCACCTCGGCCACAGCGAGGGGCTGAGCGCCGTCAACCCAGCGGAGAGCATGGCCGGGCCGGAGCTGTTTGCCGAAGCTTTGTCCCGGGGCTTGGCCGTCGTCCCCTGGACGGTCGACTCACCAACCCGCGCCGCCGAACTCGCCGGTCTCGGGGCAGCCGCGCTAATCACCAACCGGCCCCGGGCCGTGCTGGCCGCGCTCCACCAG
>PMLI01000445.1 GCA_003158835.1 Acidimicrobiaceae bacterium | reverse complement strand
AGCGCCCATTGTCTACGCTTTGGCGCTGTACACGGCCCCGGGGGCGGTACCTTGGTCGGGCGTGGCCGGGCCATTGGTGAGCTTGTCCCACAGCGAGGCCGCGTTGAGGGTCTGGATGTGGCTCATCATGTGCCCCTGGCCGATGTCTACGGGGTAGCGGTCGGCAAAGTTGACCCGCTGCACCGTCTCCTGCCGGGACCAACCCTTGGCGACGGCGGAGGCCACGGCCGAGACCCAGTCCAGCAGGACTGATCTTTGAGTGTCCAGGTAACTGGGGCGGGTGACCGGGCCGTGCCCGGGGACTAGCCAGTCGACATCGAGGGCGCGCAGCCTGGAGAGCGAAGCCAGCCACTGCTCGACGTCAGAGGTCATCAGCCATGTCTGGCACTCCGAGAAGACCGTGTCCCCCGTGAAGACGACCCGTTCTTCGGGGAGGTGGACGGCGACCTGGCCCGGGGTGTGGCCCGGCGTGTGCAGGAGGTTGAAAGTGTGGTCGCCCACGTACAGCGTGAGGTCACCGGTAAAGACAAGAGCCGGTCGGTTCGGGCTCATGCGGTAAGTGGCGGGGTCGGGGAAGATCGCCTCGCCTTGTGGGTCATCGGTCGGGATAGCTTCGGCCGCGTAGTCGAACGGGTCGAGGTCGGGCGTTGAGACCATGAAATTGTCGTAGACGCCGCGGTGCGCCACCACGGTCCCGGCACCCTTGAAGTAATAGTTGCCGAAAATGTGGTCGACATGGTGCTCTGTGTTTATCAAGTACCTGATGGCGCCGTGCGACTGAGCTTGTTCCCGCATGGCGACGGCTTTGGACGGCAACTGAGGGGTGTCGATGACGACGACACCGTCACTGGTAGTCACGAAGCTAGGGTTGCAACCGCGTAGGTGGGTTTCAGTGAAGATGTTCGGTGTGACCCGTTCCATTTATATCCCTAGGCCTTGCTATTGGGTTGCAGTCAGGCCACCGTCAATCGTGAGGATCTGACCGGTGATAAATGACGAGGCGTCTGAACAGAAGAGGAGGAGCGCGCCGATCAGGTCGTCGGTTTGGCCAATTCGTTTCAAGGGGACACGGGCCAGGAGGCCGGCCTTGAACTGGGCGTCCGCCAGCAAGTCTGCCACCTGGGGGGTGTCCACGAAGGTGGGTGCTATGGCGTTGACGGTAATGCCGTGCTTGGCCCACTCCGTCGCCCACTGGCGGGTGAGCGAGTTTATGGCGCCCTTTGCTCCCACGTAGGCGGAGTAGCCGGCATCGATCCCCAGCTGGCCACGCACCGACGAGACACTCAGGATGCGGCCGCCGTGGCCGGCGCTGATCATGGCCCGGGCCGCAGTCTGGGTGGCTATCACCGTCGTGCGGAGGTTGATGGCGAATATCCATTCCCAGTCGGACGACGGATAGGACTCGGCCGGGTGCAGGGCCTTCCCGGCGCCGCCGCCGACGGCGTTGACCAGGATGTCCAAACGACCGTACTGGCCCACGACCTGGGAAATGGCACGCTGGGCGTCGGCCGGGTCGGTCATGTCGGCGGTGATGGCAACACTTTGCCGGCCCCCGGACCGCACCGCCGCCGCCGACTGGTCCGCTTTGGCTGTGGCACTGTCGATCACGGCCACGGTGGCGCCAGCTCGGGCCAGGCCCAAGGCCAGGGCCGAGCCGATGGCCCCACCTCCCCCCGAGACTACGGCTACGCGCTCGACCAGGGAGAACACGTCACGCTCAGTCATCCTGCTTCTCCTCGAACCATCTAATCGATTATCGAGCATACCCTCCGGCCGGGAGGAGGTCAAACGTCTTCGGGAAGGGGCATCCCTTCAGGCGTTGTCCAGGCTTGGCGGCCCCGCCAGCCGGAGCTGAAACAGAGGCTGCTGAAACAGAGGCTGCCGAAATTAGGGCTGGCAGCCTTACGGGGGGCCCAGGGCCGGGGCGGCGACGGCGGTGCCCGGCGTCTCACCGTGCTCGTAGACCTTGGACGCGGGACCGACGATGAGGGGATCGGGGGACTCCACCACGGCCGGGTTCCGGTTGGGGTAGTCGAACAGGCTGAGCACGTGCCTCATGGCCCCGAGCCGAGCCCTCTTCTTGTCGTTGCTCTTGACAACCACCCACGGGGCCCAGACGGTATCGGTCCGCTCAAACATGGCTTCCTTGGCCCTCGTGTAGTCGCCCCAGCGGCCCAACGACGCCAGGTCCGTGGGCGACAGCTTCCATTGCCGGACCGGGTCGATGCGCCGGATCAGAAAGCGGGTGCGCTGCTCGGAGCGCGACACCGAGAACCAGAGCTTGATCAGCGCGATGCCGGCCTCGACAAGCAGGCGTTCGAACTCTGGTGCCTGCTTCACGAACAGGTCGTACTCCTCATCGCTGCAATAACCCATCACTCTCTCGACCCCCGCCCGGTTGTACCAGGACCGGTCGAACAGCACGATCTCGCCCGCCGACGGCAAGTGCCTCACGTACCGCTGGAAGTACCATTCGCCCCGCTCCCGTTGGTTGGGCTTCTCGAGCGCCACCACGCTAGACCCGCGGGGGTTCAGGTGCTCGGTGAACCGCTTGATGGTGCCGCCCTTGCCCGCCGCGTCACGCCCTTCGAACACGATCACGATCCGCTGCCCCGAGTCCTTGACCCAGTTCTGCAGCCTCAGCAGTTCGATCTGGAGGAAGCGCTTGTCGGCCTCGTACTCAGGACGCGCCATCCGTTGGTCGTACGGGTAACCCTCCCGCCAGGTATCGACCAGGCGGCCGCCCTTCCAGCGCAGTGCGGGCTCGTCCTCGTCGTCGGACTCGTCGAGCTCGAGGTCGTCGAGATGAAGCGAGAGGTCGACGTCGAGGTCAACGGGCGGCAACAGGTCGGTCGGGCTGCTCACCGCCGGTGCAGTCCGTCGAGTTCGGACCGGGCATCAGCCGGCGACCGGCAGGGACGAGGGGACGGGCGCAGAGTGGACAGAGGAACGTGGCTGCGTCCCGGCACGCCCACAGGATAACCGGCGCGCACCTGGGACAGTACGGACAGCCGCTCACCGCCAAAAGGAGCAACGCGCCACCAGGGGCACCCGTCCATCCCCATCCATAGGGCCCGCGGCTCCCGGTCGCGGCTGTCGTGCCCAAAACGGCGCCGTCCGGTTAGCGTAGGTCTGATGCTTTACTCCTACACGACCTCTACGCGGGCATGACGGCAGCCACGGCCGCCCCCGCGCCAGAGGTCCGGCCGCGGGGGCGGGCGCCCATACGCGAACGGACCTTGCGGAACGACCGCTGGTGGGCGGAGCCGACGATCACGGGAGCGGTGCTCGTCAGCTTCATCATCTACTCCACCTGGGCGGCCTTCCAAAACGCCGACTACTACGCCCGCCCCTACCTGTCCCCCTTCTACTCGCCCTGCCTGGCCAGCGTCTGTGGCCACGCCCGGGCCGGCGCCAGCATCGTGCACCCGCCCATGGTGGGGGTCCTGGGGCCGTGGTGGGCCATATCGCCGGCGATCATCGTGCTCATCGTGCCCCTGGGTTTCCGCCTCACCTGCTATTACTATCGCAAGGCCTATTACCGGTCCATCTGGCAGTCGCCCCCGGCGTGCGCGGTGAGAGAACCCCATGCTCGCTACAGGGGCGAGACCCGGTTCCCGCTAATAATGCAAAATGTCCATCGTTGGTTCTTTTACCTGGGCCTGCTTTTCAACTGCGTCCTCACCTGGGACGCCGTCGAGGCGTTCCATTTCCCCAACGGTTGGGGCCACGTGGGCTTCGGCACGGTGATGCTCGTCCTCAACGCCGTCTTTCTGTGGACATACTCGCTTTCCTGCCACTCCTGCCGCCATATCGTCGGGGGCCGGTTGAAGCACTTCTCCCGCCACCCGGTGCGCTTCAAGCTATGGGGCTTCGTCTCGAAGCTCAACGCCAGGCACATGCAAATCGCATGGGTGAGCCTGGTCTTCGTGGCCCTCACCGACCTTTATGTGCGCCTGGTAGCCAGCGGCTGGGTGCACGATCCGAGGATTTTCTAGATGCCCGCGGAAGAGACATTCGAGCACCATTCCTACGACGTAGTCGTGATCGGGGCCGGCGGGGCCGGGCTGCGCGCCGCCGTGGCGGCCCACGAGGCCGGAGCCCGCACCGCGCTCATATGCCGCAGCCTCCTGGGCAAGGCCCACACGGTCATGGCAGAGGGCGGCATCGCGGCTGCTCTCGGCAACCTGTGGCCCGAAGACAATTGGAAGGTCCATTTCCGGGACACCATGCGGGGTGGAAAGCTGTTGAACCACTGGCGCATGGCGGAACTACACGCCAAAGAATCCCCCCAGCGCGTGTACGAGCTCGAGCAGTGGGGGGCCTTGTTCGACCGCACACCGGCAGGCAAGATCAGCCAACGAGATTTCGGTGGCCACCGCTACGCCCGCCTGGCTCATGTGGGCGACCGGACCGGTCTCGAGATGATCCGTGCCCTCCAGCAACGGGCCGTATCGCTCGGCATCGACGTCTTCATGGAGTTTACGGTCACCGACCTGTTGAAGGACGCAGGAAAGATTTGCGGTGCTTTCGGTTACTGGCGCGAGTCGGGTCGCTTCGTGGTTTTCGAAGCGCCCGCCGTCGTCCTGGCCACGGGCGGTATCGGCAAATCGTGGAAGGTGACTTCCAACTCCTGGGAATGCACAGGCGACGGCCATGCACTCGCCCTTCGAGCCGGGGCCACCCTGCTCAACATGGAGTTCGTACAGTTCCATCCCACGGGCATGGTCTGGCCGCTGTCGGTAAGGGGCTTGCTGGTGACAGAGTCCGTTCGCGGCGACGGCGGCGTCCTGGTCAACTCGGAAAAGCGCCGGTTCATGTTCGATTACATACCCGAGTTCTTCAAGGCGGAGACGGCCGACACCATTGAAGAAGCCGACCACTGGTACACGGACAAGGCCAACAACCGCCGGCCACCAGAGCTGTTGCCCCGGGACGAGGTGGCCCGGGCCATCAACAGCGAGATAAAGGCGGGCCGGGGCTCGCCCCACGGCGGGATCTTCCTGGACATAGCCAGCCGGCGGCCGCCCGAGTTCATACAACGACGCCTTCCGTCGATGCACCACCAGTTCAAAGAGCTGGCCGACGTCGACATAACCAAGGAGCCGATGGAGATCGGGCCGACGTGCCATTACGCCATGGGCGGCGTCGAAGTCGACCCCGACAGCCAGGCGTCGGTGGTGCCCGGCCTGTTCGCCGCGGGCGAAGTGGCGGGCGGCATGCACGGGGCCAACCGCCTGGGCGGCAATTCCCTCTCCGACCTGATCGTGTTCGGCAAGCGGGCCGGTGACTACGCCGCCGCTTACGTGAAGGAGCTCGGCCCGGCCCGGCCCAAGCCTGCTCCGGCCGACGTGGCTCTGGCCGCCGAGGACGTGCTGAGCCCGTTCAAGGCCGGCCCCGCACAGGAAAATCCCTACACCATCCAGCAGGAGCTCCAGGAGACGATGCAGGACCTGGTGGGGATCATCCGGGTGGAGCACGAGCTGAAGGAAGCCCTCGAGAAGATCGCGGTACTGCGGGCCCGGGCGGCCAATGTGAGCGTCGAGGGAAACCGCCAGTACAACCCGGGTTGGCACCTCGCCCTGGACCTGCGCAACATGCTGCTGGTCTCCGAGGCGGTCGCGACCGCCGCAATGGAACGCCAAGAGAGCCGGGGAGGCCATACCCGTAACGACTATCCCATGACCGACCCTTATTGGGGCACCCAAAACGTGGTGGTCGAGCTCGGAGCGCCCGCGGCCGGCGGGACCGGCGGGACCGGCGGCACGTTGTCGTTCCGGCGCCAGCCCCTGCCTAAACCGCCACCCGGGTTGGCCGAGCTGTTGGAGGACGATCATTGAGTTATGACCTGACACTTCGCATATGGCGAGGCGATGCCGGTGGGGGCGCGCTGAAGGACTACGTGGTCGCGGCCGAGGAAGGTCAGGTCGTGCTGGACGCCGTCCATAGCGCCCAGGCGGCTCAGGCCAACGATCTGGCCGTGCGCTGGAACTGCAAGGCCGGCAAGTG
>PMLI01000358.1 GCA_003158835.1 Acidimicrobiaceae bacterium | reverse complement strand
CGCTTCCTGCTTGCCTTGGGCGAAACCGGCACGGCCGGTGGGGATGCGGGTTGCTGGATCCATCTGGTTCGTGCCCATTGCGGCTCGGGAACCGGCGTCCGGTGTGATCACCTCGACGCGGCTGCCCTGCTTGCGCAGGCCCTCGACCTGGCTTGCCAGGTCCGTGCCCCATTCCGGTGGTCTGCGCAGGCCCTCGAACTGGCCTGCTTCCGGTGGTCTCTGGCTCCGTCCGCCCAACGGCGAGAGCACCACGACGTTCGCATAGCCCGAGGCAAGGTCGGCGTTGTCGGGGGAGCGCACGCCGCCGTCGATGTAGCGCGCGCCGTTGATGCTGACGGTGGGAACCAGACCGGGCAGCGCGCAGCTCGCGGTGACCGCGTCCACCAGGTCGACGCCGGAATCGCGGTCGAACGCAGCCAACTCGCCGGTATGCGCGTCGACGGCCACCACGATCATCGGCCTGTCCGGCCATTCAGGGCGAGGCAACCTGGCGGCGACCATTGCGCGCCGCTGTCCCGCCCCGGGCCCGAGTGTGGAGTCGCTCTCCAACCCGAACGCGCCCATCGCACGTTGTAGATCGGCTGCCGAGGTGGCGGCGGCGCCGATGGCCCTCATCCGCTCGAACACTGTGGCCATCGGCAGGGACGGCGGCCGTTCCCGGTTCTGTCCGACCGGTTGAACCGGCGGGGATAGCACCGAGGCCAACAGTTCGGCCGCCGGTATACCGCTGCGCACCTGCGCTGCCGCGGTGGCCCCGGCCGAGGTGCCGACCACCAAATCGGCGGCCTCTGTCATATCGAGACCAGCTTCGGCCAGGCCTGCGATGACACCGATCTCCCACGCATTTCCGGCAGCCCCACCACCACCGAGAACCAGAGCAACGTTGTGAACCATCTGCACACTATGTCAGCCCGTGGAAACTCCTGTCCATCGAAATACCACAGAAGCCGATAGCGGGGCTGGAGTTCAGCGACTTTTGTTCAGAACGACTCCACGACACACCGAGCGCGGTCCCGGGCCCCACAAACACGCGGAAGCTGACGCTAATCAGGTCGTCAAAAACTGCCCAATGGCGTCCGCCGCCGCCGTTTGCATCGACTCCAGCACGTGGGTATAGCGGTCCAGCGTGATCTGCGTGGAGGCATGACCCTGGCGTTCGCTCACCACTTTGGGGTGCACCCCGGCGAGCAGGGCGACCGTCGCCGCAGTATGCCGAAGGTCATGAAGAGTAATTTCCGGCAGCCCCGCTTGACGCTGCAGCGAGTGGAGGTAACGCGTCAATTGAGATGGATGGTAGGGGTCACCAAATTCGTCCACAAAGACATACTCGGAGACCGTCGGCTCGCCGCGCTTTTCGGCCTCCCCCGCCATGGCCTCACAATGATCGCGGAGAATATCACCCGTCCTGCTGTCGAGGGTCAGCACCCTCCTGCTCGATTTTGTCTTGGGATCGTGTTCGACCACCAGATGGCCGGCGGTCGTCCGCGTCGTCCGCACGGCCAGCACCGGCGGGGCCCGGTCAAGCGCCACATCTGGCCACCTCAGTCCAGCCAGCTCAGCCCTTCGTAGCCCAGTCGCCAACACGAGGTACCACATGGCCCGGAGCCGGTCACCTTCTGCGGCCAATAGAAAGTGGTGCACCTGGTCGGGCGTGTAGACAGGTCGCTCCTCGGCGTCTTCACGTGGCTTGTCGACGGCCTCCGTCGGGTTACGTGCGATGTGACCGATCCGCACCGCATAGTTGAGGGCGTTGTGGAGAACACCATGGATGTTTCTGACCTGCGTGCCCGACAAGGGCTTCCCACCCTGACCACCGGAACTGCGCAGCTCGGAGTACAACTTCTGGATGTCAGGGGGCGTGAGGCGGTCCAATCGGACGGGGCCGATCCGGGGCACGACGTATGCCCGCATCAGCCAGCCGTAATTGCTGAAGGTGGACGCCTTACGGTTGGGGCGCACCGCCTCCAACCACTCGGTCGCCAGGTCCGTTACGGTGCGCCGAGCCCCGTGAGCCAGCCGGCCGGTGTCGATGTCCACCTTGGCCTGGGCGAGAGCCCGCCGAGCCTCACGCTCGGTGGTGAACCCGCTGACCCTCTTCTGCCGTCGCTTGGCATCCCTGCCGGGCGGAAGGTCGGCCCTGAAGAACCAGGACTCTCCTCGCCTGCCCACGTTCTCGGCCATGCTCGCCCCGCCC
The DNA here is from genome assembly GCA_003158835.1 of Acidimicrobiaceae bacterium. GTDB lineage: Bacteria > Actinomycetota > Acidimicrobiia > Acidimicrobiales > Palsa-688 > Fen-671. The sequence goes on along the minus strand of PMLI01000358.1, from coordinate 1,260 downwards.
CTCCCGTGTCCACTGGGCACCCACCCGAAGGCTTTGTGTCCAATTTGTGTCCACGACGGTTCCAGGGGGCGGTGACACGAACCCCGATTAGCTGGCCCTTACCACTCTGACCAGCACTTTTTATCCGTGTCGGAGGGGGGACTTGAAGAGTTACTCCACTGGGACAAGGTGTCATCGTCGGTCCCGAGCTGCCGTTGCCTGGACTCGCCGACTGACACAGACGCCAGAGGCGTCGGGGCCAAGGGAAACCGAGATGCTGCCCCTGTCGGCCGCGCATCGCTTGGGTTTCATGCGCGATCCCGAAGTGCCGATATGTACGTGATCGAGTGCCGCGAAAGTCGTTATTATGTAGCGGGTTTCGGCATGCTTGTTCTGTGCTCAAGGTCAGCTGAATTGATCGCGGCCGGCCGTAGCGAGAACCGGCGATAGGGCGCGGCGGCTCCCTGGGTGACGCACTCGTCAAGCAGCGCCCGAACGGCAGATCTGTCCTCGGCGTCGGCAGTCACTACGTCGCCGCCCAAAATGCGAGAAAAGTGCCATCAACCGGCCGGATCCACGAGGGGGTAGCGACGCGGTTGTCAGCCCGAGGCTCACACGCCTAAACCTAAACCGGGGCGCCTAAATCAGCTGGGAAGAGGCGGCGTGGACGTCCCCGGCTAGACGAGCCCGTGGTCGCGAGCGTAGCGCACAGCGGCGACGCGGTCGGACGAACCGGTCTTGGCGAAGATGCGGTTGATGTGGCTCTTTACCGTGTGTGTGCTCAGGTACAGCTTGCCGGTAATGTCGGGGTTCTTCATGCCCCGGGCCATCATCACCAATATCTCCGCCTCGCGCTTGGTGAGGCCGTCCGGCAGCTCGGTGGGCAAGCCGTCGGCCGCCTCGGGCGCCGGGGCCGCCCGGGCGGCGGCCGCGACCAGCGTTGCCTGGACGGCCGGGTCGAGCACGGCCAGTCCCGCGGCCGCACTGCGCAGGGCATTGGCGATATCGGTGCGGTCGGCGTCCTTGGTGAGGTAGCTCCGGGCACCCGCTTGGAGAGCCGCCAGCACCGAACTGTCGTCGACGTAAGTGGTGAGCACGACAACCGCCACGTCAGGGTGCCTTTCCGTGAGCAACCGGGTGGCTTCGATGCCGTCCAGGACGGGCATGTGCAGGTCGAGCAGGATGGCGTCGGGTCGGTGTTCGGCGACCCGATCGAGCGCCTCCTTCCCGTCGGCGGCGGAGGCCACGACCTCGATGCCGGGTAGGAGGCCGAGCAGCAAG
>PMLI01000255.1 GCA_003158835.1 Acidimicrobiaceae bacterium | reverse complement strand
CTTTGTGACGTCCGTGGCGTAAACCGACGAACGGGCCGACTCGGGGTTGGTCGTAAAACCGAGCTGGTTGTTTATCACCAGATGGACGGTGCCACCCGTCTCGTAGGCGGCCAGTGTGGACATGTTGAGCGTCTCGGCCACAACCCCCTGACCGGCAAAGGCGGCATCGCCGTGCACGAGCACGGGCAGCACGAGCCCGGTCGGCGGCAGGCCCGCGTGTACGGCACCACCGGTCTTGGCCAGGCCGTCTTGGACGGCCCGGGCCATGCCTTCGACAACGGGCCCCACGGCCTCGAGGTGAGAGGGGTTGGAGGCCAGCGCCAGGTCCAGGGAATTGCCGGCGCGCGAACTGAAAATGCCCCGAAAACCCTTGTGGTACTTGACGTCCCCGGATCCCTGAACGCTCGTCGGGTCCAGGTTCCCCTCGAATTCCCCGAAGAGCTCCTCGTAGCTCTTGCCGACGATGTTTATCAGCACATTGAGCCGGCCACGGTGCGCCATGCCCATGACGGCATGGCGGTGCCCGAGATCTGCGGCGTCGTCGAGCAATGCGTCGAGCAACGGGATGGCGGATTCGGCTCCCTCCAGGCCAAAGCGCTTCTGACCTATGTACTTCGTCTCGAGGAACCGCTCCAGGACTTCGGCCGCGTTCAGCCGCGAGAGGATGTGGCGGTGCTCGTCCGGGCCCAGGTCCGTCGGTGCACCCTCGACGTGGTGCTGGATCCACCGCTTTTGCTCGGGTTCCATGATGTGCATGTACTCGACGCCCACGGTCCGGCAATAGGCGTTGCGCAGGAGCGAGAGCACCTCGCCCAGGCGCATCCTGTCCCGGGCGCCCAGGCCCTGGACCAGGAACTCCCGGTCGAGGTCCCAGACGGTGAGCCCGTACGTGAGCGGGTCGAGCTCGGCGTGCATCCGGGGCTCGGTCCAGTCGAGCGGGTCGAGGTGCGCTATTAGGTGCCCCCGTACGCGGTACGCGTTTACGAGGCGGTCGACCTTCTGCTGCTTTTCTACGAAATTGCTGACCGGCTCGAACGGGTCGCTCACGTCCCGGTGGTACTTCACCGCTTCGTACGGGACCCCCATCGAGCGGAAGACATCTTGGTAAAAGCCGTCCTCGCCCAGGAGCAACTTGTGCATCCGCTGAAGGAGCAGTCCCGACTCCGCCCCCTGCACCACCCGGTGGTCATAGGTCGAGGTGATGGTCACGACCTTGGAGATCCCGAGCTCCGCCAGCTGGCGTGGGTCGGCGCCGTGCCATTCGGCCGGGTAATCGATCGACCCCACGCCGATTATCGCTCCCTGCCCGACCATCAACCTGGGCACCGATTGCACGGTCCCCAGCGTCCCGGGGTTGGTGATGGTTATCGTCGGCCCGGCAAAATCGGTGACTTGCACCTTGCCCGAGCGAACCTTGCGCACGAGCTCCTCGTAAGCGGACCAAAAGCCGCGGAAGTCGAGAGCCTCGGCCTCTTTGATTACAGGGACCATGAGGGCCCGGGTACCATCGGGCCGTTGCAGGTCCACGGCCAGGCCGAGGTTGACGTGGGCAGGACGGAAAACGGCGGGGCCGTCGACGGGAGCGCCGGGGCCCGGTGTGGCGCGGTTGGCGCCGTTGGTGCCGTTGCCTCCCCCCGGTGCGCCGCGCCCATCGACCGGGTCGGGCTCCTCGGACTTGTCCATGTAGCTGTTGTTGAGGGCGGGGACGGACTGGACGGCTTGGACAATGGCCCAGCCGATCAGGTGGGTGAAGCTCACCTTGCCGGCCGCGCCTGATCGCGCCAGCTGGTTGTTGAGGATGAGGCGGTTGACTTCAAGGAGCTTGGCCGGCACGACCCGGAAACTGGTGGCCGTGGGCACCCCCAGGCTCGACGTCATGTTGGCGACTACCCGAGCCGCGCTGCCCCTGATCGGAAGGGCCGTCCCGTCGGCCGGCCCTACCCGTCCGACAGTGGTGGCACCGCCCCCAGGCGGCGGCGGGCGGTCGCCCAGCCCGAGATCGGCCCGCTCAGCCTGAACAGGCCCACCCGCCGGCGTTGGCCCGGCCGAACCGAAGCCGGCTGCAGGGGCGAGCGCGGTCGCCGGCGCCCCGGGGCCTGCTCCTTTCCCGCCCTGCCCGGCGGTCACGCCAGCGCCCGGCCCGCCAGGCCCGGGCACTCCGGCTCCACCGGGCCCGGTCCGGCCTCCCTCCGGCCCCGCCGTCGTCGCCTCCCCGGACGGGCCCATCCCGACCAAGACGGGACGGGCCAGGTTGGCCCCGCCTGGCTTATAGCCTTCGAAAAACTCGCGCCAGCTCTCGTTTACAGAGCTCGGGTCGCGCCGGAACTCCTCAAACATCTCATCGACCAGCCAAGCGTTGGGGCCGAACGTCTCGGAACGGTGTTGTGGGGCCTCAGGCACAGGACCGACAGCCTAGGGCCTTTGGGGGCCCCCTTTCTCAGGTTGCCGGGCAAACGGGCCGACAATACATAGGTGACCCCTATCGCGCCCGTCCTGCCCGTGAGCAGGGCTGTGGTCCGTTTCATAGAGGCCGGCAACGATGCCGTCTGTGAATATTGCCGTTCACCGGTCAAGTTCACGGCCCGCGTGAGAGGCCGCCAGGTGATCGCCAATGTCTACTTCGATGGGCGTTGGGTCAGGGTAGAGCATTTCCATGAGGCTTGCTACGCGCAAGCCGGCGAACCGTGCGGACGACCCAGAGCCTGAAGGTTCAGCCCCGAAACAGGACCTGGTAGACAACGGTCCAGTCCGCCCCGTCACCGCACATGACGTCCACCTGGCTGGCGCAGCAACCCAGTGGCAACTTGGAAGCCAGATCTTCGGCCGCCTCGGACAGCGAGACGCCCCCGGCGTGGCCGGCCAGGCCCACCGTCAAGTGGGGAACGACCTCGGGGAACTCTCCCTGCCACGGGGGGGTTTCGAAGTGGTCCGCCAGCAGTGCCGTCAATCGCTTGAAGGGCGCGGCCGGGGACGGTGCCAGCCACAGCACCCGCTGACCGAACCAGCGCACCGCCTCGAGGGAGTACTCGAACGGCATCTGGTGGGCTAGTAGCTCTTCCAGTTCCTCGAAGTGCTCCTGCTTGATCTGCTCGGGAGAGACCCAGGGCACGACCAGGGTGATGTGGGCGGGCACGCCGGCACGCGCCGTCGGGTCATGGACGGCGCGCCACGCCCCGACGAGAGCTTCGGCTTCGGGGACGGGCACGAGCAAGGCGCTTTGCGGGGACATGCCAGATGCTCTCGCCACCTGCCGGAGGCCTTCTACGACCTGAGCGGCTGTCACGTTGCCAAACCCTACCCCGAGCGTGGGCCCGGGTGCGGGCGCCCCGTCGTCGAGCCGGCCGACTTTATGACGCTAGCCCCGAACACGTCCGCCAGCAGCATGGGCACTACGGCGTCCAGCTGGTCATAGGTGCAGCTCCTGGCGTCCCGGTCGGGCCGCCAGCGCCGGAACTGGGCGGTGTGGCGGAGGCGGTCGCCCTGGAGGTGCTCATAGGCGGCCTCGACGACGAGCTCAGGATGCACGGGCTCAAAGGAGAGGTCCTTGGTCGCGTTCCAGCGGCTCCGGGCGCCCCGGGCCCGGGGGCCACCGGTGCCTTCGGGTACCGCGGCCCTNNCCAAGCCGCCCACGGGTGCGCGTCGTCGCCACCCCAGGCGCCCCTGTCCCCGCCGTCCGCTCCCCCGGGCCCGGCCCCGGCTCCGGAGGTCCGGTAAGGGGCGAGATGGCTCACCAGTTGCCGGCGCTGGTCGGCGGGAAAAGCCCCTATCACCCCGACGTGACAGAGCCGGCCCGCGGCGTCGTAGAGGCCGAGCATCAAAGAACCGACTTCCTGCCCGGTGGCAGCGCCGGACGACGCCCTGTACCAGCGGAAACCGCCGACGACGAACTCGGCCGTGCGTTCGTGCTT
>PMLI01000140.1 GCA_003158835.1 Acidimicrobiaceae bacterium | reverse complement strand
TCACGGGGACGCCGGGTGCCCCCTGTGGCTCACTGCCTTCGTGAACCTCGCTCACAGCACCCCCTTGTCGGTTGTCGGCCCCTCACCCAGCAGTTTGACAACGTTGTCGGATTACAGAGCTTTGCTAACAGGTCAAGTTCAGCTTGTCAAGACAACCCGGCGGCGGTCCTTTGACAATCATGTCGCCGGCATGTATGACATTTCCGTCATGACTGCGAGGACGAGCATATGCGCCCCACGATGACCGATGTGGCACGCGCTGCCAACGTCAGCCTCAAGACGGTGTCGCGAGTGGTGAACGAGGAGCGCAGCGTGAGCGGCGCCACCCTGCTCAACGTCCAGCAGGCCATCCGGGACCTCGGCTACCGCCGCAACGAGCACGCCCGCGCCCTGCGCCAGGGCCGCGTGTCGCGCATGATCGGGCTCGTCACGAAAGACGTGTCCAACCCCTTTTACGCGGCGATCGCCCGAGGCGTCGAGGAGGAGGTCCGTGACCGGGCGTTGCTGGTGGTCGCCGGCAGTTCCGACGAGGACGCGGAACGGGAACGGGCGCTGCTCGAAGTCCTGTGCGAGCGGCGTGTGGGAGGCCTCCTGGTCGTGCCCACCGGGTCCGACCACAGCTTCCTGGCGTCCGAGCTGGCATTGGGCACGCCCATCGTCTTCGTCGACAGGCCGCCGTGCAACCTGGCCGCGGACACCATCCTGCTCGACAACGCCGGGGGGGCCCGAGCCGCCGTTGAGCACCTTCTGGGGTACGGGCACCGCCGGGTCGCTCTCCTCGGCGACTTGCCGGAAGTGTTCACGACCGTAGAGCGGGTAAGGGGGTACCGGGCAGCTCTCGGGGGCGCCTGTTTGCCCTTTGACGAAACGCTGGTGCGACTGGGCTGCCATGACTCCAAGATNNTCACAGGCAACAACCGGATCACTTTCGGGGTGCTCCGAGCCCTGGCCGGTTTGGCGCGACCACCGGCCTTTGTCGCCTTCGACGACTTCGAGCTCGCCCCTCTGCTGTCGCCGGCCGTGACGGTGGTGGCCTACGATCCCGTCGACCTCGGCCGCCGGGCGGCCCGCCTGATCTGCGAGCGGCTCGACGGTGCCGACGATCCGCCCCGGAAAATAATCGTGCCCACAGAGGTGGTCCCACGCGGCTCGGGCGAACTGGGCCCGGTGAACGGAGCTCTCCTGCCTTATGGCGCCAATTGAACTGCTGGTGGGCCTCGACATCGGCACCACCATGACCAAGGCGGCGGTGGTCAGCCCCGCAGGCGAGGAGATCTCCTGGGGCAGCGTCCCCACACCTTGGCGAGTCGTACCCTCGGGCGCCGAGACCGAACCCGCAGACATCCTCGGCGCCGCCGTGCAGGCCATGGGCGCCGCGCTCGAGGCCGCCCCCCCGGGACGGGTGGTCGGCTTGGGGGTGACGAGCATGGCCGAGACAGTTGCCCTGCTGGGCAAAGACGGCCGCCCGGTGGCCCCGGCCATCGCCTGGCACGACGACCGCGGCGAGGACGAGGCGGCTGAGCTGGCGAGGGTCTTCGGGGGCACCGCCTTTTCCGAGCGCACCGGCCTGGTGGCCTCGCCCATGTGCACCCTGACCAAGCTGGCGTGGCTCTCCAGGCATAACGGCCCTCGTGCTCATCGAGCGCTGAGCGTGGCCGACTGGGTCGTCCACAGCCTGGGCGGCGAGCAGGCGGCGGAGGCTTCGTTGGCCTCCCGTACCGGCGCCTTGTCCCTGGTGGGCCGACGCTGGTGGACCGAAGGCCTGGAGTGGGCCGAGGCGCCCCCTGACCTGTTCGCGCCCGTGGTCCAGGCCGGAGAGCCGCTGGGCAAGATAACGGTCGACGCTCTCCAAAGGGCCCCGGCGGCCCGGCGCTACCCGCACATGTTGGAGCGCCTGCGGGGCGCCGCCCTGACCTCGGCCGGCCACGATCACATGTGCATTGCCGCCGCGCTGGGTGTCATCGGCCCGGCCCAGATCCTCGGTTCCTGTGGCACCGCGGAGGCGTTCGTCATGACGGTGGCGCCCATGGACGGGCCGGCGGTGCGCAGCGCCGTCGAGGCCGGGATAAGCGTTGGTTGGAGCACGGTGCCCGGCCGGTACGCCCTGCTGTCGGGGCAGATGCTCGGTCTGCTGCTCGAGCGCGTGCTCGCCTTGCTGGGCGTGGCCGGCACCGACGCCGTGGCTGCTCTGGACGCGGCCGCGCAGAGTACCCCGGCCGGTTCGTTGCGCGTCGTCAAGGAGGACCTCGAGGCTCGCGCCTCCATTCTTGACCTGGGCGCCTCGGCCTCGCCCGCGGCACTGTGGAGCGCCGCTCTGAACTGCCTGTCCGACGGCGCCCGCCGCATCGTGGGGGCTATGCAAGCCGTCGCAGGTCCGGTCGAGACGGCCGGGGAGGCCGGGGAGGCCGGNNGGCCGGGGAGGCCGGGGAGCTTGTCCTCAGCGGAGGGTGGGCCCGCTGCACCGGGTTGAGGCAGCGCCGCAAAGGGCTCTTCCCCAATGTGCGCTGGCCGGCGGTGACCGAAGCTGGTGCCAGGGGAGCGGCCATGTTCGGTGGTTGCGCGGCCGGGCTGTTCTCGGGCCCGGCCGACTTCCCCGTGCCCGCCGACCAGCCCCTGCGGTTGTCGTTAGGATCTGCTTGAGCCGGTCCGGGGCCTCCGCCCCAGCATGAGGCCGGCGCTCAGCCGGTGTGCTAGACACATCGCCATGGGCCGAGTACTGAGGTTGCACCGGTTGCTCCCATCGGGGCGAAAGGCATTGATCGTGGCGATGGACCAGCCGCGCGCCATTTACAGCGGCGCGCTAGCTGACCCTGGGAAAGTGTTGGACGCCCTGCAGCCCGCCGATATCGACGCCGTCTTGCTGACACTGGGCAACGCTCGACATGTGGAGAGCCATCTCGCCGGCCGAACCGTAGTGATCAGCGTCAGCCAGGACTACCAGGGTGCGCAGCAGGTCGTCGAGCAGGCCGTGGCCTTTGGGGCATCCGCCCTGAAGTACGAGGTCTACCCCTACACCGAGCAGGAGGCCGCCACCATGCGGGGCCTCGAAGCTTTGGCCATTCATGCTGACCGCTGGGGCCTGCCGGTTATGGCCGAGGTGGTCCCGGGGGGCTTCGACGAGGTTGCTCTCCATACGGCGACAAACCTGCGCGACTCAGTCAGGCGGGCNNATTCCGGCGCCGATATTGCCAAAATACCGCCTCCCAGTGAAGGGTCGTTGTCAGAGGTCACTGAGTACGCTTCCATACCGGTCCTGCTGTTGGGAGGCGCCCGTCGCGGCGGCCTGGCGGAAGTACTGGCTCGGGTGCGAGCGCTCGGGCCCTTCGTCGACGGTCTGGTGTTCGGTCGCTATGTGGTCGAAGACCCCAAGCCCGCATACGTAGTCGCCGCCCTCCGAGAGGCTCTTGACTCCATCGGCTAGCAGCGGGCCGGCCCGGGCCCGGCCGCAACCAGCCTCCTCAGCTCGCTCTGGCCGCGCCGGCCGGCTTCCTGCGCAACAAGCCGGCCACGCGGGCGGCTGTGGCGCTGCCGTCGATTATGCAATTGCGTATGGGCTTCACGCCGCTGGCGCACCCGGCGATGAAGACGCCCGCCCGGGTGGAGTCGTGAGGGTACAGGAACCACTCCTTGCTGGCGAAGAAACCGTCTGGCGCCAGGCGGAGGTCGAGGATGCGGGCCAGGTGCACGAGGTCGGCGCACGGCCGCATGCCGGTGGAGAGCGAGACCATGTCGAAGGAACTGGAAAAGATCTTCTGCAACAGGGTGTTCTCGGCCCGGACCACGATGTCCCCGCCCGGCAGTTCCTTGCACCCCGAGACGCGGCCCCGGACGTAACGGATCCCTCTCTCCTGGGCCAGGGAGTACATTTCCTCAAAGCCCCGGTCGTAGGTCCGGACGTCCATGTAGAAGCAGGTGACCTCCGCGTCCGGGTTGCGCTCGTGGACGGTGAGCGCCTGCTTGGTGCTGTACGAGCAACAGATGCGCGAACAAAACGGTGCCCCGATCCGGCGGTTACGGGAACCGACGCAGAAAACGATGGCCAGGCGCTCGACCAGTTTGCCGTCCGAAGGTCTCCGGGGCGCTCCGCCGCTCGGGCTGCGGGGGTTGAGGATCCATTCGAGCTCGGGCGCAGTCACCACATTGGCATAGCGGTGGTAGCCGTACTCCTCCAGGTCAGACGGGTCGAACGGCTCGAACCCGGTGGCGATGATGATGGCGCTGACCACCTGGGTCGTGCCATCGCTGAAGGTAGCCCGGAACTCGGGGAAATCCCCTGTTACAGCGACGAGCGTGGTCCCCAGGCGGACCTCGACGTCGGCATGGGCCCACATGGCGGCCTCCACCTCGTCGGTGAACTCCTTGCCGTCGTTGAACCCGTCGTGGTCAAAAAACGGGAACGTCCGCGACAGGCTGGAGGCGCGGCCCCCCAGTTGCGATGTCTTCTCCAGCAGGAGGGCGCTGTGGCCGAGCTCGCCCAGGGCGGTGGCGACGTGCATGCCGGTCACGCCGCCCCCCAGGACCAGGACGGGGTTGGTCATTCCGCGCTCCCCAGGGCCGCTCCAGCCAGGGCTACCGGTCGGCTGGCGTGGTTGAGGCTCAACGGCCTGGGGCCGCAGGGGATACCGATGCGCCCGAGCAGCGGCTCCACCGGCACGCTGTGGCCCTGGATGCCGATGGTGTCGTAGGGGCCCCAGCCGAGCAACAAGCCGGCCAGCTGCGCGTAATTGAGGACCGGCACCTGGAAATCGGAGCCCGTCATCTCGTTGACGCCCCATTGCTCCCGGTCCAGTACCAGCAGGCACCCGGGGCAGTTGGTGAGGATGAGGTCGGGCTGGAAAGGTGCCATGCTCTCGAACTTCTTGCGGGCGCAGGCCAGGGTGAACGAACGGTTCGGGCGCACCATGCACTGGCGGAAGCCCATCCCGCAGCAATGGCGGCGTTCGGGGTAGTCCACTTCGTCCCCGCCCCATTCCCGGACCATGGCCGTCAGGACGTCGCAGTACTCCATGCCACCGACGGATTTCTGCGGGAAAAGCTTGTTGTAATGGCATCCCACGTGGTCCACCACCTTCAACGGCCGTCCCGTGACCGAGTCCACCAGACGGTACTTCATGGCCCGGGCCAGCTCGGCCCGGTAGCGGTAGATGACGTCACTGCAGTGGACTATCTCTTTGGGGACGACCAGCCTTCGCCCGCAGGCGTCGAACAGCACCCGGTCGACTTTTTCAGCCAACCCGGGCTCGGTCAACAGCAGCTGGCGCATCTCGTTGTGAAGGGCGAAGGACGTCACGCACACGGCCGTCACGTTCTCGAAACCGGCTTCCGCCGCCACCGACCACAACCGGGCAACGACCAGCAAGGAGCTCTCGATGGTGAAGACGCTGCCATGGGTGACTATGCCCGAACAGCAGGTGTTCTTCGAGCTCGGTGCCATGGCGCCCATGGCCCAGCGCCGGCCCAGCAAGTCGTACAAGCGCCCGATGAGCGGTTCGACCGAGGGGTTGAAAGTGCCCATGACACAACTGGCCGGCATGTAGTAGCCGTCTTCGGGAATAGGTTTCACGTCGCGCCGGGTCGTAATGACCGGCTTGCTCTCCAGCAGATCCATGGTCCTACCCCTCGGTGCTGACTTTGTTCAAGTAGTCGTCGATGTCCAGGCCCAGCCTGGCCGCGTCGGCGGCCGCGTGCTCCTCGATTTTCTGCCACAGGACGAGCGCTCCTCCGGCCCGGATGCAGCTGCGCAGCTCGGCCAGGGTCTCAGGCGTCACCTTGCGACCGGCAAAAGCACCGTCCATGTCCGGCGTGCCTCCCACCCTGGCGAACTCCTCTTCGACGTCCGCCCACCAGCCGGCGTAGCGGGGGCCGAAGTCAGGATGGGCAACAGGGTCGGGGTTGCGGAAATAGAGGCTGACGGCCCGGTTCCACAGGTTGGCAGCCCACAGCTGGCGCCCGGCGTACTGTTGGCGGCCCCGTACGCTCTGGGTGTGATAACCCTTCAATTGTGCCAGTGTCCGCAACGACCCGACCAGGTTCATGATGTCGTTGTTGTGCGGGCAGCGGGAATTGCACGAGCCGCACTGGGCGCAGTACCAGATGATGTTGGACTTCAGCAGGTCGATTATCCGCTCTTCGTCGCCCGACAGGGCCGTGTCGACGATGACACGGGGGTCGTACTCTTCGAAGTGCTCGGCGGCCGGGCAGACCGACGTGCACATGCCGCAGTTGAGGCAGGTGGTCAGGGCGTGCCGGGCCACAATATGGTTTTCCAGCCACCATGTGCACGGCTGCTCGGCCGCTTCTTGGTACCACTCTTCCCACTCGCTCCGGCCGGCCGCCTGCACCAGGGCATCGATCTCGCGCCGGTCCTTTTCCCGTTCCAGCGCGCTGGCGGCCAGCCTCTTCATGTTCGGGTAATAGCGGCCGCCGTGGCGTGGCTCGTTTTGGTCGCGCAATTTGTAATAGGCGTCCTCTAGGACGGTGTCAGGGTACAGGGCGAGCTCGGCGTGGCTCATGGTCAGCAGCTCTTCGGGGGAAGGCCCAGCTAGGCCCTCACCACGAGCGGGGGGCCCGTCCCCTGGTGCCTCCCGGTCTTGGGGGCCCGCTCCCCCCAGTGCCGAGGTGCCGGGCGGGACCGTGGCGGCCCGTTCTGCGGCCGCGTACTCTTCCCCGGCCAGCGCCAGTACCCGGTACACGGCGTGGGCGAGCTTGGTGTAAGGAAGCGTCAGGATCAACACCAGCACGATCACAAGATGGACGAAATAGGTCGGGTAGGCGGCGGGGCGAATGTCGGCGGCGCGCATTGCCTCTGTGGCGGCCCCGGTGACGCCGGCCAGGAAGACGCTGGAAAGGAAAGCCCAGTCGAAGAAGCCGACCCTTTCCCCCCGGCTGGCCTCGGCCATGCGCAACCACAAAAAGTAGGACGTGCCTCCTATGAGCAGTGCGGCAAAGACGTTGGCCAGGATCTTGAGCGGGTTGCCCATCGACAGGGGGTACTGCTGGCCCACCATAACCAGTGCCGTCATGACGGCTGACGGCACGAGCAGCCCGGCCACCGCACCGACGATGGCACGGTTTGCCCAGGACCTCATGCGGTGGTCCTGACAACCGGCCAGCTGGCGCTGGGTCACGATCTCGGGCAGCGCCTTTTTTACCGACGCCCATAGGACGGCCGGCCGCACTGACCACAATGGCGACCCGTACCAACTTCTCCATGCTCGGGCCGCGCCCACGCCGATCGCGACCAGGGGCAGGACGGACAGGGCCGAGAAGATGGGGATGAGCACCGGGTTGGGCAACATGCCGGCGTAATCGATAGGACCGGGGGCGGGACTGAACGACCCGCCCAGTGCCACCAGTCCGGCCAGGACCAGTGCCACGATGGCACAGACAACCACGAACGCCACCGGTTCGGCCACCGCTCGGGCCAGCGGTTGCGGGTAAGCGAAGCGCTCGATCGCCAGCTGCCTGAGCCTGCGCATGATGACGTCCGGCTTGGCATTGGAGGGGCACTTGGCCGTGCAGTCAGCACAGGCGTAGCACTTCCAGATCTCGGGGCCCTCGGCGGCACGGTCCTCCAGCCCGAGACGGACAAGGGCCAGTTGGCGGCGGGGGAACAACATGTCGTCGCGGGCCAGGTCACAGGTAGCCGTGCACGCCCCGCACTGCAGGCACGCTTCAAGCCTGCGCATGGCGGGGGCGTGGCGCCGCGTGAAGGTGCCGCTGTGCGCAGGGACGGACAAATCGAAAGAGCGGTCAGGCAGGACGTCGGTCCGCTTGCCGTGCAGCCGGAAGCCGTAGTCGGGCGCGGTCACAAACCGGGCCGCCTTTTTGGGCCGGTCCGGAGTTTCACGCGTTTGCGAGATCACGGGACAAAGCTAGTAGTGTGATGCGCTTTAGTCAAGCGACGTAATAGATTAAGTAGAAATTTATAATAAGGCATACCTAACAGCAATATTTTCGAAAGGCTGACGTCGTGAGGCGTGCACCGAGCTCAAAATGGGTTAGCCGGCTCCCGTAGTTGCTATGACGACCGCCCGTTGACCGACGGAAAGGGAATTGCCCGATGTCAACGATTGCGCCTTCGGGGGTGCACCGTCCTCTTGGGCCGTGTCGATCTCGATGGCCCAGGTGCCCGAGGGGGAGGGCGGCAACGTGAAGGTGACGGTCTCCCAGTAGGCGTTGAACATGACCAGGACGGACGGGGCCGGCGGGGCATCGGCGAAGACGACGGCGAAGCTGTGGGCCCAGGTGGCATCCCAGGACTCGGACGTAGCCGGGGAGCCGTCGAGGTTGAACCATTGCAAGCCAGTCCCGGCTACCGGCTCGCTCGGGCCGCCCGGGCCGGGGGCCGGGAACCGTGCCACCCGCAGCACAGGTGCCGCAGCCCGCAGCGCTGTAAGGGCCATACCCACAGAAGTCAGGTCGTCGGCGCGCCGACCGGGGCTCCAGTCCACCCAGCTCAGGGCG
>PMLI01000580.1 GCA_003158835.1 Acidimicrobiaceae bacterium | reverse complement strand
GAGCTGCGCCAGGGTGTCGGCGGCCTGGGCGCTGCGCGCCCCTCCCGCGCAGTAGACGACGACCGGGGTGGTGGTATCGGGGATGCGGCCGGCCACCTGCATCTCCAAGTACCCCCGGGGGATGTGCACGGCGCCTTTCAACGCCCCTTGCTCGAACTCGTCCGCCTCGCGCACATCGAGGGCGACGGTCCCGGCGGACTTGCACATGTCGGCCGCGTCCTCGGGCGGGACTTCGGTTATGCGGGCGCGGGCGCTGGTCAGAAGGTCTCTGAAGGTGGGCATGGCTGCTGAAACCCTACCAGCTTGGTCGGCATTCCGCTCCCGACTAGTTTGCACGGCGTTGGAACTAGATGCCGCAGTCACGCGGCGGCGTATGTGCCGCAGCTTTCTCGAGCGCCCGGTCGAGCGGATAGTGCTCGAGCGGGCCTTGGCCATGGCTACCCGCGCCCCCTCGGCCGGCAACACCCAAGGATGGGCCTTCCTGGTGCTGGAGGGCGAGGACACGGCGAAGTTCTGGGACCACCAAGCGGACAGCTCCTGGCTGGCCCACCCTAGCCACCCGGGCCTGCTCAAGGCCCCCTTGATCGTGTTGCCCCTGGCCAGCCGGGCGCGTTACCTCGAGCGCTACTCCGAACCGGACAAGCGCACCGTCGGCGCCGGGCGGGTCGAGGAATGGGCCGTGCCCTACTGGTTGGTCGACACTGCCTTCGCCACCATGCTGCTGTTGCTCGGTGCCGCCCAAGAGGGCTTGGGGGCGCTCTTCTTCGCTCTTCGCAAGCCGGCCACCCCTCTGCTGGCCGAACTGGGGGCCCCACCTGATTGGGAGCCCCTGGGCGCCGTCGCCATGGGCTGGCCGAGCCCGGACGACAAGCCGTCACTGTCGGCTTACCGGCCGCGCAAGGGCTTGGACCAAGTTGTGCACCGGGGGCGTTGGGGAGAGCGGTGAGCGGCTTCGGCCACCGGCTGCCGACCACCCGTACGGCCTTAGGTCGTTCGGTCCTAGCCCGCGCTCTGGTGGCGGCGGTCCTGGTCGGCGGGGCCACCGGCTGCGCGACGGCGGCCAGTCGTTTGAACGTCGAGGACGTCTACGCCCGGACCATCTCGGCCCGGACGGCCCAGACGGCGATCGACCTCCATGTCGACGCCCCCCGCGCCGGCACCTATGTCACCGCTCAGGGCCGCGTCGACCTGACCACGCCGGGCTTTGCCCTGGCCGTGCAGGAGGCGGGCCTCAGCCTGAACGAACTCCGGCGCGGCGACCGGCTTTACCTTGAAGTGCCGGCCTCGGCCCGCGCCGCCAACCAGGACAAACCCTGGGCGGAGTTCGATCTGCGCACGGGCCGGGGACCGGGCTCGGGTGACGAGGTCGAGCCGGCACTAATGGGCCCGGTGCTGATGGCTGCCGGCCCCGCCCCCGTGCTCGCCATCCTGCGCCTGGCCCCTACCAGCGTCGCCCGGCTCAGGCCCGGTAACCTCGACGGGGAGCCTTCGACGGAGTACCGCCTGTACTACTCGACGACCGAGCTCACCTCCTCCCGGCCGGGCGACCCACTACGGGCGGGGCTGGTGAGCCTCCTGGCCCAGATGGCCCACCCCCGACCGGCCGAGATCCCTGTGTACGTGTGGCTCGACCATCACGGCCGGCTGGTGAGGCTGGAAGTGAGCGTGGTACTCGGGACCGAGCCGGTCTCTCCCAGCCCCGCCCAGGCTGCTCTGGCCAATCAGCTCCCCACCATCTTGAACGTCGACATCTACTTCGGCCATTTCGGCGAGCCCGTCCGCCTGGTGCCTCCGGCGACCACCCGCATCAACCAGTTACCGCTCTCCCGGCTCGAAGGCGGGACGCTGTAAAGCCCCCCTCCACGGCCTCCGGGGCAAGGCTCGGGTCGGTGCTGAGAGCTGGTGGGCCGGCACTGCTCGCCGTAGCGCTTTGCCTCGTCTGCTACATCGCGGGTTGGCGCGGCACCGATTGGGCCGCGCAGATCTACCGGTCCGCCCAAGTCGCCCGGTACGGCCTCATCGACTGGGACCCGGGTTGGTACGGAGGTACCTACCCGCTCAACTACAGCCTCCTCTACCCCCTCGCCGCCGCCTACGTGGGCCTGTGGCCGTTGGCCGCCCTGTCGGGCGCGGCGGCAGCCTTCAGCTTTGACCGGCTGGTGTCGGCCGACCTGGGGAGGCGACCGGCCGGTAGCTGGTACTTCGCCGTCGCCACCGTGATCGAGGTCGCCATCGGTCAGCTGCCCACCCTGACCGGCGAAGCGTTCGCCCTGGGCTGCGTGCTGTGCTTCGCCCGGAGCCGCCCCCCCAGCGGCGGCGCCCCTGGGGCCGCCGGCTCGCCGTGGCGGAGCCGCGGGGCTGCCGTCGTGCGCCTGGGGGGCGGTCTCGGGCTGGGGATCCTGGCCGCGCTCACGACTCCGGTGGCCGGCTCGTTCTTGGCGCTGGCCCTGTTCGCCATGGCGGCCAGCGACTTCGCGTCGTCGGCCGGCCGAGCGTGGTTGGAGATCGGGGCCGCCGCGATCGTCATGGCGAGCACGGCGGCCTTACCGGTCCTTTTTCCCGGGGCCGGCCACTTTCCCTTCCCCGTCGGCGACCTGGTGGCCATCCTCTCCGTTTGCGCCGTCATCGCTAGCCCCATCCTCGGCGCCCCCCGGGCGTTGCGGGTCGGCGCGTTCGCTTACGGAGCCGTCAGCGTCGCTTTGTTCGTCGTCCCCACTCAGATGGGCGACAACGACGAACGTCTGGCCGCCTACATCGGTGTGCCCTTGCTCGTTTGCTACCTGCCCCGGGCCTACCTGTCCTGGCGGGCCGGGCCCAACGGGAGCCCACGCCCTCACCGAGGCAGCGGCCGTCGGACGGGGCGGTCCACCACGACCGCGGCAGCAACAGTGGTCCTCATCTGCCTCGTCGCCTGGGACTGGGGGCCGGCCGGAGAAGCCTTCGGGGGCGCCACCGACGGGCGTTCCAGTGTGGCGGCCTTCTACCGACCCCTCATCGACGAGCTCGATGTACTGAGCAAAGGCACCCCGGTCCGGGTGGAGGTCGCACCGGCCGCGCACCATTGGGAGTCGGCTTATGTGGCCCCCACGTTCAACCTGGCCCGGGGGTGGGAACGACAGCTGGACATGGCTTATGACGGGATCTTCTACCAGGCGGGGCTTCTCAAGGGCTCCAAGTACCTGTCATGGCTCCTGTCCAATGGGGTTTCATACGTCGCGTTGCCGGATGCTCCGCTCGATTACGCGGGCACGTCCGAGGCAGCTTTGTTGCGCTCGGGCACCGTCCCGGGCCTGCGACCGGTTTGGCGCAGCTCCACCTGGGAGCTCTGGAGAGTCCGGGCGAGCGCCGGTCTGGCCAGTGGGCCGGCACGCGTTTCGGCCGTCGGTCCCAAATCGGTGCTGGTCCATTTCTCCGCTCCGGGCACCAGTGTCCTCAAGCTGCGTTGGACGCGTTACTGGTCGCTGCCGGGCGCGGACCGGGGCTCTGCCTGCCTGACACCCGCTCCGGGCGGTTGGACCGAGATGCGCACCGCTTACGCTGGTGAGTTCCAGCTAGAACTGTCCGTCTTTGGGGCCAACCATGGCAACTGCAAAGCGCCCTCGAAGCCCACGGACGACCTACGATCGGGTAAAGCGCAGAGGAGCGATGGTTAACAGGCCGCCGAGAGAGCGAACAGCGTTGTCCGAAGCGCAGGCGGAGCGGAGCATAACGACCGAACTGCCCGGTCACGGCCCGGGCGAGGACCGGGCGCGCCTGCGAGCGGCGCGCCGGTTGGGGCGCCCCTTCGACCGGCAGAGCTCATTCGTCGTGGGCTTCGTGGCCACCATCGGAGTGCTCCTGGCCATCGCCCTCGGCGCTGCCGTTTACTCGGTCCGGGGCACCCTCGTGCTCGTCTTCCTGGCATTGTTCATCGCCGTCGGCCTCGAACCGGTCGTCGGCTTCTTCACCCGTCACCGGGTGCGCCGCTCGTTCGCCGTGCTCATAGTCGTCCTCGTCGCGTCCGGCATCGTGGCCGCCTTCGTGTACTCCGCCATATCGCCCATGGAGCACGAGATCAACGAACTGACGACCCAGGTGCCCAGGTGGCGCGCCGAGATCGGCTCCGGTAAAGGCAGCGTCGGGCGCGTGGCCCAGGATCTCCACCTGAGCTATTACTTGAGCGGTACGGGGAGCAAGAGCCTGACCAGCGGCCTCGCATCCGGGGCCCTCGGCGCGGGCAAGGAAGTGCTGAGCGCCGTCAGCTCGTTGTTGATAGTGGTGATACTCACGGTCTACTTCTTGGCCGCATTGCCCTCCATCAAGAGGTTCGCCGTCCACCTCGTCCCCCAGAGCCGGCGCGAGCGCTTCGCTCTCCTGCTGGACGACGTACTGGCGGGCGTCGGCGGTTATTTGCTCGCCAACCTCTTCACGTCGCTGATAGCGGGCCTGGGCACCTACGTTTGGGCCACGGCCTTCGGCATCCCGTACGCCATACTCCTCGGCCTTCTGGTGGCCCTCTTCGACCTGGTGCCGGTGGTCGGATCGACCAGCGCCGGGGTTTTCGTCACCCTCGTGGCCCTGGCCGTGTCCTTGCCTACGGCAATTGCGACGGGAGCCTTTTACGTC
>PMLI01000003.1 GCA_003158835.1 Acidimicrobiaceae bacterium | reverse complement strand
GCCCACCCGCTGGCGCTGGCCGCCGCTCAGCTCGTGTGGGTAGCGCCTCAACATCGCCCGCCCCGGCACGAGCCCGACCTCGCTCAATACTCGAGCCGCCGCTTCGGCTCGGTCCTTCTTCGTCGTCCCTGCGCTATGGAGCTTCATGGCTCTCATGACTCCATAGCCCACGCTGTGGACAGGGTTCAAGGAGGAGTACGGGTCTTGGAAGACCATCGCCACTTCGCCGTGGTAGCGCCGAATTTCCCGCCGCGACGACAATTCGCTCAGACTGCGGCCCCGAACGAGCACATCGCCGTCAGTAGGCCGCTCCACCATCGCCAGGAGCCTTGCCACCGTGCTCTTACCGCTTCCGCTTTCGCCGATCAGAGCGACGATCTCACGGCTGTCGACCACAAGGTCGACGTCGTCAACGGCATGCAACGTCCGCCGGGACAGCGCCCCGCCGACGTGGTAATGCTTCGTAAGCCTGTGCGCCCGCAGAAGTTCTGCGCCGTCACCCACCGCTCCACCCACTGCCTCAGTCACGGCTGACGTCTCCACCACGCTGGAGCAAGCACCTGACAAGTGACTCACCGCAGCGGTACGCCTGAGGGGCCGTACCGCGACATTCCGCAAACTCCTCTGCACATCGCGGCGCAAACCGACAACCGACCGGCATGCCATCGAGAGCCGGAGGCGCGCCAGGTATACCCTTCAGCCGAACCCGTGGCCCACTTAACGACGGGAACGCCTCCAGCAGCGCCTTGCTGTAGGGATGCAGCGGTGTCTCTAAGAGCGCCTGAGTAGTGGCCTGCTCTACTACTTGGCCCGCGTAC
The DNA here is from genome assembly GCA_003158835.1 of Acidimicrobiaceae bacterium. Classification (GTDB taxonomy): domain Bacteria; phylum Actinomycetota; class Acidimicrobiia; order Acidimicrobiales; family Palsa-688; genus Fen-671. The sequence continues at coordinate 2,927 of PMLI01000003.1, read as the reverse complement.
ATAACGAGCACGCGCTCCGAGAAGTGCGCAACAAGAGACATATCGTGCGTGACAAATATCGCCGCGAAACCAAAGCGACTTTGTAGCTCCCGGATCTGCAGCATCATGGCCCTTTGTGCCACCACGTCCAGGCCAGACGTAGGCTCATCCATAATTATTAGGTCGGGCGTGAATAGCAGTGCCATGGCTATCATGGCCCGCTGTCTCATACCGCCACTCAGCTGATGAGGGTAACTCTTCAAGTGAGCCGCGTCGATGCGCACCAACTGCAGAACTTCACGTGACCGTTCCTCGTTCGCGCCCGCGTCCTTCCACCCGTGGGCCCGCAAGGCATCGCGGAACTGTGAGCCAATCGTCTTGACCGGGTTCAGGGCGTTCATCGCGCTCTGCATTACAACCGAGTAATTCTTCCAACGTATAGCCCGCAGCTCCCGTTCGCTCAGCTGCACCATGTCCCTGCCGCCATAAAGCACAGTACCGCGCACTTGCGCTACGCCCGGTTCGAGCAACTGCGCTACTGCGAACAGAAGGGTCGATTTCCCACAGCCCGATTCCCCGACAATGGAGAGGAACTCACCGCTCTGCAGATCGAAGGACACGTCCTCCACGGCGGGCAGCCAGCCCTCCGACGTGGCGTACTCGACGGTCAGATCCCTGACGCTCAATAATGGTATTCCCAACCCGACCGGGCCGCCCTTGGTCGCCCGCTGTGTCTCCAGACCCTGAACACGTACCACCTCGTCCATCTTCACCGCTCGCCCCTCGAGCCCGACGGCGCCCCCTTCACCGGCTGGCCCCTACGTCTGGCACGCACTGTCCGCATGCGCAACGCTGGATTTGAAATTTCATCGAACGCATAGTTCAATAGCGACAACGAGCCGCCTACCATCGCGATGCACAGCCCCGGCATCAGCGCCCATAGCGGCGATCCGCTCTGCAGAGCGGTACTGTTCTCCGACCAATAGAGCATGGTGCCCCAGCTCCAAGACGCTGTGTCCCCGAGCCCTACGAACTGCAAGCCAGCGGCGGCGAGGATCCCGTACACGGCCGCCCCGAGGAAATTCGCAACAATCAGGGAGGTCATGTTGGGGAGCATCTCCGCCACGATGACGTGCCACGTCCCTTCTCCGCGGGCTCGAGCTGCTTCCAGGAAGTCCCGCGTCCGCAGCGACAAAGCCTGCGCTCTCAGCACACGTGCCCCGTACGCCCAGCCGGTCACCGTTAGCACGGCCACCATCAGGGCGGTGCCACCATTCCGATCGTAGGCCGCTAGCACCACGATCAGCGGAAACGTTGGGATCACCAAGAAGATGTCTGTCACGAACGACAACCCGGCGTCCGTCAGCCCCCCGATATACGCGCTGCCGATCCCGATCAGCACTGAAACTAAGGTTGCCAGCGCGCCGACAAAGAAGCCGATTTCCAGTGATTGGCCAGTCCCCCACACCAGTTGAGAGAACACGTCCTGGCCGTAGGCCGTCGTGCCTAACAAGTGCGCCCACGACGCTGCTGCGCTCGGTGTGAAGATCTCCGCGTCCGGGCTGTACGGAGCAATCACGTTCGGGATAATTGCCGCCACGACAAATACCGACAGCACGCAAACTCCGACCATGGCCTTGCGGTTTGACCGTACCGCCTTTGCGATCTGCCAAAAAGGTCCGCGGGCCACCCCTCCGGCTCGGTCCTGGTCTCCCTCCAGTAGAGCGACCGGTTGGTTACCGCCTAAGATCTGGTCCACCTTTGCCTCACCGCCTTTCGGCGACCCTAGCCCGGGGGTCGAGCACCGCCGTCAGCACGTCAGCGGCAAAGACACATACGAGCACTGCCACGGTGATCAGTAGGAACAGCCCCTGCATCAACGGGAAGTCTTCGCTCTCCACAGCCTGCAGCAGGAGGTACCCCACGCCCGGGTAGGCAAACACAAACTCCACCAGGACGGCCCCGCTGAGAACGAAGCCCAGCGACATCGCGAAACCAGCAAGGTTTGGCAGTATCGCGTTCCTGGCTGCGTAGTCGACGATTACGCGTACCGGCGAAAGCCCCTTGGCTTTGGCCGTCCGCACATAGTCCTCCATAAGGACATTAACCATATTGTTCCGCATCGTCAGTGCCCATCCACCGATAGACGTTATCGTCAGTGTAAGGGCAGGCAGCACCGCATGTTGCAAGACACTCATCACGAACGTCAGGCTGAAGTGCGTTCCCCCAGCCAGGTCATACCCGAACGAGAACGGCAACCACCCGAGCACGAGCGAGAACACGTATATGGCCACCAGGGCCACCCAAAAGTACGGGAAAGCGCCTAGCACGACGAATAGTGGCGGTAGCAGGCTGTCCAACTTGCCATTTCGGCGCCAAGCACTCAAGATACCGACGACTGTCCCGAGGCAGAAGGCGATTACGGTTGACATTCCCACCAGCCCCAACGTCCAGGGTATCCCATCGCGGATGACCCTGGACACTGGGTCTGGAAAATAGGTTAACGATATACCAAATTGGCCTCGTGCGACATCGCTCAGGTAGTCAATGTACTGCACGATCAGGCTCTTGTTGGTAATTACGCCAAACTGCACTTCTAATACATGGAGCACCGTCCCGTTGACACGACCGCGGTAGCGCGCCATCATGGCCAATGCGGGGTTCCCTGGCATCAATCTCGGCAAGAAGAAATTCATAGTCAGGGCGGCCCATAGGGTGGCCAAGAAGACGCCGAGGCGCTTGAGCAGGAACGCTCCCATGTTGATTGGGACCTACCTGGCGCGCAGGTGGAGCAATGTGACTTCCCAGTCGGGGAAGTTGTATGGAGCCGGTTGCGCGATTGGGTTCTTTTGTGTTGGACAGCCGACGACTTTACTAGTATTGTACTCGTACCAGTCAATTTGCTCGACAAAGGGTATGACGGGGATGTAGTTGGTCATAACTGATTT
>PMLI01000238.1 GCA_003158835.1 Acidimicrobiaceae bacterium | reverse complement strand
CTGGGCGTGGACTACATCGACGAGAGCGAGGTGCTCACGCCCGCCGACGACGAGCACCATATCGACAAGTGGCCCTTCACGGTCCCGTTCGTATGCGGCGCCAACAACCTCGGAGAGGCATTGCGGCGCATTTCGGAGGGCGCGGCCATGATCCGTTCCAAGGGCGAGGCCGGCACCGGTGACGTGAAAGAGGCCGTACGCCATTTGCGCCAGATCCTGGGCGACATCCGCAAGCTGACGCAGGCCGACTCGGCCGAGGTTTACAGCTGGGCCAAAGAGCTGCGAGCACCGGTCGACCTGGTGAGAGAGGTGGCCGAGACGGCCGACCTCCCGGTGCCCCTGTTCTGTGCCGGCGGCATAGCTACGCCGTCCGACGCCGCGCTGGTCATGCACCTCGGCGCTCAAGCCGTCTTCGTCGGGTCAGGGATTTTCAAGAGCTCCGACCCGGCCCGCTTTGCCCGGGCCATTGTGGAAGCCACCACCCATTTCGCCGATTACGGGATCGTGGCCAAGGTGAGCCGGGGCCTGGGCGAGGCGATGCGGGGCGAAGAATCTGGGACGGTCGCGACCCGGCTTTCCGAGCGCGGATGGTAGGGGCGCCCTCGATGGGAAAGGTGCCCCCAGGTGGTGCCACAGGCTCTCCCGGGCGGGCCCGGCCTGGTTGGTGTTCTCGCTCTCCAGGGTGACTTCCGCGAACATCTGAGGTTGCTGGCGGCACTCGGCGCCCCGGCGCGCGAGGTGAGGGTACCCGCACACCTGGACCAGGTGAGTTCCCTGGTCGTGCCCGGGGGCGAGTCGACGACGATGTCGTTGTTGCTCGAAAGCTCGGGGCTACTGGAGCCGCTGCGCCGAAGGTTGGCGGACGGGATGCCGGCCCTGGGCACGTGCGCCGGAATGATAATGCTGGCGGCCGAGATCGTGGACGGCCGCGCCGACCAGCATTGCTTCGGCGCTATCGATATCTCGGTGCGGCGCAACGCTTTTGGTCGCCAACGGGACTCGTTCGAGGCCGACCTCGACGTGGAGGGCCTGGTCCTGCCGCTGCACGCCGTCTTTATCCGTGCCCCGGTGGTCGAACGCGTCGGGCCCGACGTGGAGGTGCTGGCCACGGTGCGCATGGCCGACGGCCGGAAGAAGCCGGTTGTTTGCCGCGAGGGCCCGGTCCTGGTCAGTTCCTTCCATCCCGAGCTGGTGGGCGACCCCAGACTGCACGAGCTTTTCCTGCAAACTCAACCTAAGACTCTGCAAACTCAACCTAGGACAAGGAAGGACCATGTCAGGGCACTCTAAATGGGCCACCACAAAGCATAAGAAAGGTGCTTTGGACAAGGCTCGCGGGAAGTTGTTTGCCAAGATAATCCGCCAGGTCGAGGTGGCGGCGCGCGAGGGCGGGGGTGACCTCGAGGGGAACCCGACGCTTCGCACGATGTACCAGAAGGCGCGGGACTCGTCCGTACCCATGGAGACGATCGAGCGCGCCATAAAGCGGGGAACGGGCGAACTGGAGGGCGTGCGCTACGAGCCCGTCGTCTACGAAGGTTATGCGCCCTGCGGAGTAGCCGTAATCGTCGAATGCCTGACCGACAATCGCAACCGGACCGGGGCCGATATCCGTGCCATTTTCTCCAAGAACGGCGGGTCGATGGCCGAACCGGGCGCAGTCTCGTGGCAGTTCGAACGCAAGGGCGTCGTCACGTTGGCCCACGACGGCAAGTTCAGCGAAGACGACCTCATGCTGGTGGCGGCCGAAGCGGGCGCGGACGACGTCCGCGACAACGGGGACAGCTGGGAGGTCATCACGCCCCCCAAGGAGCTGGCGGCGGAGCGGGCTGCGGTCGAGGCCAACGGCTGGCCGACCAGTTCCAGTGAGCTCACCATGCACCCGTCGCAGTCGGTGCCGATCGACAGCGAAAACGACGCCCGCAAGGTCCTGCGCGTGATGGACCTGCTCGACGACCAGGACGACGTGCAAAACGTGTTCGCCAATTTTGACATCCCCGATTCGGTGATGGAGCTCGCAGTGGTCTGAGCCGGGCCCACCGGCTGCGGCCACGGCCACTCGGGCCGCCACCGGGTGCGGGCAGGTCCGTTCCGGGTCCACCAGCGGCGGGCACGCCCGTGCTAAGTTCCCGAACTAATGTTCGTACTGGGCATAGACCCGGGGTTGTCGCGCTGCGGGTACGGGGCCGTGAGCCAGGAAGGCGGTCACCCGGTGGCCGTCGTTTCCGGGGTCATCACCACCCCGGTCTCGAGCCCTCTGGCCGAGAGGCTGGCGCAACTGCTCAAGGAACTACGGGTGCTCTTCTCCCGGCTTTCGCCCGAGGTCGTCGTGGTGGAGAGGATCCTCTTCCAGAACAACGCCAGGACGGCCATGTCGGTCGGCCAGGCCAGCGGTCTGGCCCTGGCGGCGGCGGCGGAGGCGGGCATCCCCGTCGTCCAGTACAGCCCCAACGAGGTCAAGCAGGCGGTGACCGGGTGGGGCAACGCCGGCAAGGACCAGGTGCAGCGCATGGTGCAGACGCTCCTGGACCTGCCCGAGAAACCCACGCCGCCGGACCGGGCCGATGCCCTCGCCCTCGCCCTGTGCCATCTGGCCAGTGCCTCCTTCGCCCGGGCCGTCGCCGCCGCCGGGGGGGGGCGGCCGTGATCGGCTCCCTGCGGGGCACGGTCCTGGACCGGGCCGTGCGCAGCGACCACCAGGTCGAGTTCCTGGTCGAGGTGGGCGGCGTCGGGTACCGGGTGGTGGTGCCGGCGGGTAGCTCGGGGCGGGCCGGTGACATGGGCGGCCCCTGCTTCCTGCACGTCCACACCCATGTTCGCGAGGACGCCATGATCTTGTACGGCTTCCCCACCCGGGAGGAGAGAGACTGTTTCGAGTTGCTGCTGGGCGCCCATGGGGTGGGCCCGGCGGTGGCGGTGGCGCTCCTGTCGGTCCTGTCGCCGGCCGCCTTGCAGAGGGCCGTTCTCAACGGCGACGCTGACTCGCTGACCCTGGTGCCTGGCATCGGGAAGAAGACGGCGGCCCGGTTGATCCTCGAGCTGACACCGCGCTTCGAGGCGGCGGCGGTAATCGACGTGGGCAGCGGCGGCGGGGTGGGCCTGGGCGAGGCCGGCACCGGGCCCCACGAAGCCAGCGCCGCCGACCGTACCTCCCAGCGCGAAGAGGTCAGAGCCGCGCTGGGCGCCCTCGGTTATGGCGCTGACGAGGTCCGCCAGGCCCTGGCCCGCCTGCCCGTGGAGGGCTCGACGGAGGACATGCTGCGCCACGCGTTGAAAGAGCTGGCAGGTAGTTCGTGACTACTGCGGGCACGGACGGCGGCCGCCCGGAGACCCGCCTGTTGGCTCCCTCGGCCGACCCGGTCGAGATCGCCGAGGAGAGTTCGCTCCGGCCCCGGCACCTGGAGGAGTTCGTCGGGCAGGCGCCCCTCAAAGAACACCTTTCCATCATGCTGGAGGCGGCCCGCCGGCGGGACGAAGCCGTCGACCACATGCTCTTCGCCGGGCCCCCGGGGCTGGGAAAGACATCTCTGGCGGGCATCGTCGCCAATGAGATGGGAGCCGGTTACCGGGTCACCTCGGGGCCGGCGCTGGTCCGGGCCGGGGACCTGGCGGCCCTGCTCACCAAC
>PMLI01000215.1 GCA_003158835.1 Acidimicrobiaceae bacterium | reverse complement strand
GGGGACCAATGGCAATAGCAGAGGCACAGCTTGCCACCTGACGCCCGCGTCGCTGCTCCGCCACAGAGCACCGGGCGGCCCGCTGGCCCACAGCGTGCTCCTGCCAGTCACCACGATCGAACCGCTCGACGCGTAGCCGGCGATTGGCCGGGTGTCACCCGCCTGCTCCCAGCGCCGGCCCCCGTCCCGGCTGACCAGCACCTGCTGTCCGGAGCTGTGCAGGCTGGAGCACCACATGGCCACGGTGGCCCCGAAGGCACTGACCGCACCGCAGAGCTCGTCCCCTGTGGTGTTGATGGTCCAAGTGCGCCCGGCGTCAGTGGAAACAGCCAGGGCGTCCTGGCCGTCCTCGGAGCCCACGGCCACCGCCCGGGTGCCGTCGTAAGCCAGCCCGAGCACGATCGTGCCGAGGCTGCCGCGCACCTGCCACGAGCGGCCCCCATCTGCCGTGGCCACCACCACGCTGAGCTGGTCGGGCCCCGCCAGGCCGACGGCCAGGCCATGGCGGGCGTCGCTGAACGCCAGAGCGCCCACTCCCCCGACCGAGGCCAGGGGCAGCCGGCGCAGCGTCCCGTGCCGGCCACCGTCGGAGCTCAACCAGAGGTAACCGTCGCCGGCCCAGCCGGGGCCCACGATCACGGCGCCACCCCGCGCCTGCTGGACAGCCGTCTGCGGCCAGGTACCGCCCTCGGCCGCCTCCATAGCCGATGGCGGCCGCCGCCAGCTTCGGCCCCCGTCGTAGCTCAGGAAATCGCCTGCCTCCGTTGAGACCCACAGGTCGGATCCGTAACCGGAGACGGCGTTGACGCTGACTCGCTCTGCGTTGCCCACCGGGGACCACGACCGGCCCCGGTCCAGCGAGCGCCACAACACGTCGCCTTCTTGGCCCGATTTGCCTTCGACCAGCCAAGCACCGTCAGGGCCGTCCAATGCCAGTCGCAGCCCCTGTTCCGGCAGCTCGGCCCAGGCGCGGCCCCCGTCGACCGTACGCCACAGGTGGCCGCCCACCGGCCCGTTGGCGCCGGCGGTCATGCCGCCGTCCAGGGCGAGGCCCACCTCGGGGCTGAAGAAGCCAACCTGGGCGAAGAAGTTCGCGTCCAGGTCGTTGGGGCTGGCGATGGTGGCCCGCCAGGCCAACCGCCATTGGCCGCCGCCGTCGGTCGTCTTCAGCACGACCTCCTCCTGGCCGTAGCCGGAGTACTTCAGGTACTGGCCACCCACGGCAAAACCGGTGGTGGGGCTGACGAAGTCGAGGCCGCTCAGTTCGTAGCCGGTGCATGTGCCCGCTACCGGGCGCCACTTGGCACCGCCGTCCGTGGTAGCCCACAGACGGGCCCGGCATCGAGCAGACTGGCCTGCCACGTCCTCCGTGCCGGTGGCAAAACCCGCCCGGGCGCTGACAAAATCGATGCCCCCGGTGGGCACCCCGTCCGGCAGGCGTACCGCGGCCCAGTGCCGCCCTCCGTCTGTCGTGCGCAGCAGCTGGCCCGGCAGGAAAGTGGCCTGTCCCACCATGGGGTCGGGGGCGGCGAAACCGAGGGAGGGAGTTACGAAATCGAAACGGTAGGTAGCCCACAGCTCCGCCTCTTCGGGCCCGGCCGCCTGTTGGTACACCCCGGTGGGCAGCACCACCCCGCTCAGGGACACGGCCTGCAGCTGCCAGCGGTCGCCGTCGGCGTCGCTCTTCAGCAAGAACGGGCGACCCTCGGCGGTCGAGCCAGCGGCCACGATCTCGGCACTGGGTTGTCTTTCCGCCCCGCCAGCCAACCCTGCGCCGACTGACCTGTGGGCGCCGTGCGCCACCGCGTCACCGCTCATCCCAGCACCGGTGATGCCCAACCACGTGACGCGGTCGCTGCTCCCGCGCCAAACCGTGCGCCACGTCCGTCCCTGGTCGGCAGTGCGCTGGATCTCGGCTGGGACACCGGCCGGGGTGCCATAGGCGGAAGGGCCTGAGGCCAGGAAACCGGTGCCCGCGGAGGTGAACACCAAGCCGACTTGGTCTGCGGCCGGGCCCCAGTTCCCAGCCGGTCTCGGCGGCGGCAACTGCCCGGCACTGCTCCCGCTCACCTGGACAGCCGCAGGGAAGGGGCCGGGACCGGCGGGGACGTGGGCTGGCGCTGTCGTGGTCAAAGGCACGAGAAGGGCGGCCACGGCGGCAAAGGCTCCAACTGGCCGCCATTTCGCCGCCCTGCGCCGGCGCCTTCGAACCTGCGGCCTGCGGCCCGAGCCCCCAGTGTCTGTTCCGCTCACACCCTTCATACTCCGGGCCCTCCCGGCCCGGTTTCACGACGGCTTCGTGCTGCGCGAGGTTCCAAGGCCCTGACCGGGACTACAAGAGCGCCGAACCAGGCCCTCGTCGGTGCCACAGGGGCACAACGCGGGCGCTCAAGTTAACCACCCATGAGAAGGGCCGTTTGTCAAGCGGCAAGCGGGCAGGCGCGGTAGGGGAAGTTTGCCGTACCGTCACGCTGTGAGGGTCAACGCACCGAGGAGAGCGTGGTCAGCGGGAGCGTCGTCGACTCCGACACGGTGTAGCTGTAGTGGATCACGCTGAAGAGCAAGCCCAGCCTGGTCGACTTTGGCTGGGACAGCGTGAGCGTGGCTGGGTACTTGACGAACTTCCCCGCCGCACATGTCGGGGTGCAGTTGTTCTGCACCAGGGTGGCCGTGGCCTCGGCTGAGCGGCTGGTCCAGCTGGTCCAATGGACCGAGTTGAAGTAGGTGTTCGCGTCCGCGCAAGCGAGCACGTAACTGGTTGGCTGGACAGCTTTCTTGCCGGCACACGTGAGCGCCGAGGGGATGGGTGACGTACTGGAAAACGCCAATGAAGCCGGCACGACAGTAGAGCCAATGGCACCTAGGGCGGTCACAAGCACCGCTATGGAACTGGTGAGTCTTTTCATCTTTAGGCACGTCCTTTCGCGATGACGTTCGAAGCTCTTCTTCCGAGCTGCGCGTAGGTTACCCGACGGTTCGCTTCACCATGGCTAATGCTAAAATAAGCGCTCAGCGGTCTGCGGCGGGGGGCGCGAGCCGCCTGGAGTCCGCGCTGGCAGGTTTGCGTGCTTTAAGGTCGGGCAGTGAGGCCCGTTTGGTGCTGTAGCTCGATGTTGGGTGGCTGTTGGAGCTCTCGGCCCGGAGCTTGGGATGGCTGGTGCCGAGGCTGTGCCCTGGACAGCCGGAGAAGGTCGGATTTTCGCGCTGCTAGAGGACTTCGAGCAGGCGGAAGAAGGCACCCAGCCACTCGTTCCATGCCTGGACGCGCCAGCGGACCTGCCTGGCTCCTTTGACGACCTGGCAGGGGATCTCGATGAACGCCTGTAAAAAGGTGGCGAAGTCTAAAGTCAACAGGCGCCGGCGTTGTTCGTTGTGCTGTACGGCCCAGCGCGACGAAATGGGCAGCAGGAGGGCGCACCAGGCTTTCAGGCTCCAGGCGAGGCTGGCCATGGTCATGTAGGCCCAGTTGGCGTTAAGGGTGTTGCCCGGGGCGTGCAGGGCGCGCACCCCACCTTTTAGCGNNCGATCAGGTTCTCCTGGTTGCAGCGGGACCGGGACTCGGCGACGACCTGGTCGGCGGTCATGTCCCAGTCGTTGGTGATGTAAAAGAAGAAGCGGTATTGCTCGAACAGCACGTCCTCGCCTCGCTCGACCGACAGGTTCTTGTGCAGTGCCACGACCCTGTAGTCCTTTTTGCACTTGCCCGGCCGGTAGGAAAACTCGACGACGTCTTGGCGCTTTTGACGCAGCACTTTGAACCCCTGCCGGCGGACCACCTGGTCATTCACGTTGGCCGGCCGAGCCCGGTTAGCGGTGGCGACCGCCCGCTCGGCCCGGGCCACCAGCTCGTGGTAGAGCTCGTCGGGGGCGTCGCCGGCCCGCTCCACCAGGTTGGCCCGAACGTCGTAGCCGAAAACAAAGCGCACGCCCTGGTAGTCCCAGCGGTCGAACTCGGCGGTGAGCGAGAAATCGGTGTCGCCCCGCAGCAAGATGTCGGTGAAGCCCGCCCGGCGGCACCGCGCGATAGCACGGTCGTACAGCTCGACCACGCCCTCGTGGGAAGGGCGGTTAGCGCCCCGTAGCCCCAAGTGCGGTGGCTCGGCGGTATTGGCCAGCGAGACCATCAGCGCTGAGTAGCCCCATACGCCGTTGTGGGCATTATGTGAAGCTTCACATAATGCCTATTCGGCCCAGCTGGTGGTTATGTGCAGCTGGGTGAGGGAGGTGGTTGAGATGGCCCGCCGAAACACCACGCGGGCCGGCCGGGGCTGCCGGCAACTGCACATTTAGAAGGGCGCTTCCCGGATGGCAGAGTAGAGGTCGCGGAGATGCACGCTCGAGATGTCTCCGGGTTCATTGGCGCGACGGCGCGCTGTTACGGGCCAAGGACGCAGCTGGTGGCGACGTACTCCGCCATCAGCTCGTGGTGCTGCGACGCCATGGTTGCCCATCCCTGCTACACCCCCACCGATAGCGCCGTGCTGGCGGCGCTCGACGGATGTCGTCGCGTGTGCGCAGGTCAAGATGGGTGAGCGAGTAAATGAGCCCTTCAGGGTGGTTTCTCAGGTTTGGCAACCAAACTTTTCCATACCAGGAGGGCATTTTCGCGGACGCCTGCCCAGCCGTCCCTTGATGACATGCTCGGGCCCGGGCCCGGCAGAGTACCTACCAGCTGGGACCAGGAGCCTTCACCTCAAACCGCTCTGCTCTCTCTAGGCACCGCAGCGAAGTAGGCCCCGAGGGCATGTGCGCCCACGGGCCATCCTTCAGGTCCCTGATCACGAGCTCCACCTCGGCGTGGCGGCGGTGGTCAGCCTCTAGTTCGAGCATGGGGCCTTGCCGGTCGGTAATGAAAGGGTGGTACTCGTACTTGGCGAACAGGGCGAGCTGGCTGCCCGGGGTGGGCTTGACCCGGCGCACAATGAGGCGCACCTGCTCGGGGTGGCCCTTGGGCTGGTAGGACAGCTCGGCCACGTCGGCACCACCTTGCGCCCAATAGGCGATGGGTGCCCATTGGTCTTCGGGGACAGCCTCGATGGCTTGGCGCAGGGGACCGTAGAGCTTGGCCGTGATGGAAAAACGCACGCCTGCTTTTTGGCAGGCGCCGGTCACCTTGTGGCTGTAAAAGCCAGAGTCAGCCCGCAGGATGAGCTCACCCGCCGCTCCTGCGCCTCGTACCCGGTTGAACACCTCGGCCAAGAAGCTGGCCACGCCCCGGGCGGTGTGAGCACTGCCACCTCTTTGGCGCACGCCGAGCACGTCACCGGTCGCCGAGGCGCTGGCCAGTAGCGGGTGCAGGGCTCGAACGCCGGTGTAGCCGAAGCGGGCGCCTTGTTTTTTCAGCCCGTAGGTCTGGCAAATGCTGGAGTCGACGTCGATGGTCAACGGGCCCTCACCAGGCCCCGCCCCTGCCGCCCATGCTCTTTTCAGCAGCTCGCCCGCCACCTTGTCCAAGCTGCGGGCGTCCGCCCAGGAAAAGCTCCGCAGGAACGTGCCCAAGGTGGACGGGGCCGGCACCCAGGTGCCCAGCAGCTCGGCCGCTCGCCCCGAGCGCAACACGTTGGCGTCGTCGATCGAGTCACCTCCCACCAAAACCGACGCCACCAGGGCCATGGCCTTTTGGCCCACGTTGGCCCGCCCGGGGGCATCGCCCAGGTGCACATTGGCGTCCACCAGCTGTTTGAGCCCCAGGTGGTCAGCCAGCGTCATCGGCAGCACCAGCCCGCCGTTGGCCACCGCGTTGCGGTCGTCGAAAACAACCTCCAGCGCGTCCAGCCTGTGCGATAATCGCGGCATCTGAAAAGTGCCTCCGGTCCTGGGGTTGATTGGGTGTTTGGCGACACCAATTCTCCCAGGTAGGAGGCACTTTTT
>PMLI01000225.1 GCA_003158835.1 Acidimicrobiaceae bacterium | reverse complement strand
GGCCTGCCCACCGAGGCGGCCCTGACCTGGCAACGGGAAAACGAGGGCTTCGATCGCGGCACCTACGCCGGCCCCGTCGGTTGGGTGGACGGCCGGGGCGACGGTGAATGGGTGCTGGGCCTGCGCAGCGCCAACGTGGCGGGACGCCAGGCGGCTCTCTACGCCGGCAACGGCATCGTGGCCGCGTCGGCCCCCGACGCCGAACTNNCCGCCCGGCGCCGGCGGTACCCCGACCCGACCCGACCCGACCCGCCCGGCGCCGGCGGTACCCCGCCCCGACTGGCGCCGGCGAGGTCGGTCCTGTGTTCGTTTTCACAAAATCGTCACTATGTGCTGACGGTCAGCAAATGGTGACAAAATCGCGAAAGCGAATGCCACCTACGCCGTCCACCCCCCGACGGCGGCTTCGATAACAGCCTCGACCGCGGCGTGAAGGCGCTGGTGCACGGCCACGTTGGCCACCCGGTCGGTTTTGGCGATGAAGGCCCGGACGCCCCTAGCCTCCCGGCCGGCGGCCACGACCTGGGCCAAGCGAGCCAGGTCCGGGATCTCCTCGACGTCAGCCCCGTAGGCACGGGCCAGAGCGACCAGGTCGGCATCCTGGGGCGTGCCCCACATGCGCTCGAACCGCTCCGCAGGCTGGGAGCCGGCCTGGGGCAGGAAGCTGAAGATCCCGCCACCGTCGTTGTCCACTACGACGACGTCCAGGTCGGGCCGGGTGCCGCCCCGCCCGCCTGCCAGCAGGGCGCCGGCGTCGTACAGGAACGCCAGATCGCCCAGCACGGCTATCACACCCCCCCGCGAGCCCGCCGCGGCCGCGGCCACGCCCATGGCCGTTGAGAGGACCCCGTCGATACCGTTGGCGCCCCGGTTGGCCAGCACGCGCACCTCGGCCCGGGGAAGGCTCCAGCACTCGAGGTCCCGCACCGGCATCGACGACGACACCACGATGCTGGCCCCGGCCGGCGCCGCCCGCAGCAACGAACGGGCCACCCCCGGCTCGGTCAGGCCCGCTTCGGCCGCCAGCGCCCTTTCGATGGCTCCCTGGGCGGCCTCTTCAGCCCCTGACCACCGGCGCGCCCAGTCCCCTCCACGCCTGACCGGGACGGCGCTCGCCACGCTGCGGCACACCGCCTCGGGGCTGGCCACGACCACTTCCCCCGGTAGGCGGTCGGGTGCGGACCACGTGCCCCACGGGTCGACCAGCACCTGAGGGCAGGAAAGGCTCCCCAGCCACTCGTTCACCACCCTCGAGGCCCACGGCGCCCCCAGGCGTAGGACCACGTCAGGCCGCCAGTCCCGGGCCAGCCTGGTGCGCAGGAGAGCATCCGCGGCGGCGATAGCGCCCGGGAGCCGGCACCCGCTGGACAGGCTGGCCATGACGGGCCAACCGGCCGCCCGGGCCAGCTGCCAAACCGCTCCCGGGCGGCCCGCGCCCGGGCCGGCAACTATCAAACCTCGCTCCCCCGCCCCGGTCAGGAGATCGACGACATCCCGGGGTGGCAGGAGCTCGCGGGGAGGTCCCAGCCGGTGCCACGGGGCACCGCCGGGCCGGCCCTCGACGCCGGGCAGGAGCGCCTCCCCCGAGCCGATGAGAGGTTCCCGAAAGGCCAGGTTCAGGTGCACCGGCCCGGGCCGGCCGGCCCCGCCCCGGGCCTCAGCCACCGACCGGGAGCCGAGCGGGCGCCACGCGGGCGCCGATACAAGCTCCGGGGTTCCCGGAGACGCCTGCCAACGTACGGCGTCGCCGTACAGGCCGACCTGGTGCACCGTCTGGGGCGCACCGCAGTCTTGGAGCTCGGCCGGCCGGTCGGCGGTAACCGCCAGCATGGGCACCCCCGAATGGTGGGCCTCGACTACGGCCGGGTGAAGTTCGACCGCAGCCGTGCCGCTGGTGGTCACTACGGGCGCCGGTACCCCCGACGCCATGCCCAGTCCCAGGGCGAAGAAGCCGGCCGAACGTTCGTCGAGTACGGAGTGGACAACCAGCACGCCGCGTTCGGCCGCTTCCGCCAGCGCGATCAGCAACGGCGTCGAGCGCGAACCCGGGCACGCCACGGCATCGGTCACGCCCGCTCGCACCCACTCGTCGACGAGGACACTGGCGAAGGCCGCCTGGACGTCCTGGGATGGGGACGGGCCCGTCATTGGGGCAAGATCACTGCATGGCAGCGTACATCGGGCTATCAGCCCGTTTCGTCGACGTGGACGGGCCCGCAGGCGGAGCGTTGGCGAGGCCGCTGGTGCTGCTGCATGGTTTCACCCAGAGCGGAGCGTCGTGGGCCCCTGTCGTAGACGCCCTGTCCGGGCGGGCGCCTCTCGTACTGCCCGACGCTCCGGGTCATGGCCGGTCGGCGGGCATCGTGGCCGACCTGTGGGCGACGGCCGACCTCCTGGCTGACCTCGTGGCGCAGCGAGCCTTCTGGGCCGGCTACTCGATGGGCGGCCGCACCGCCCTTCACCTCGCCCTGGCCCACCCACGGCGGGTGGAGCGCCTCGTGCTCATAAGCACCGGCGCCGGCATCGAGGACGACGTCGCCCGGACCGCCCGCCGTGCCACCGACGAGGATCTGGCCCGGCGCATCGAGACGGAGGGTGTCGAGAGCTTCCTCTCCTGGTGGTTGGCCCAACCGCTCTTCGCCACGTTGCGCACCGAGCGCGCCGGCCACGAGGCCCGCATGGTCAATACGGCCCGCGGCCTGGCCTCGAGCCTGCGCACGGCCGGGGCCGGGGCACAAGAGCCACTGTGGCACCGGTTGAGCGAGCTGGGCCGCCGGAACCTCCCGGTCCTCCTGGTCGCCGGTGAGCGCGACGCCCGCTACCTCCACCAGGCTCGACGCATGGCCGCCGCCATCGGCCCCTCCGCCACCCTCCGGGTGGTCCGGGGCGCCGGCCACGCCTGCCACCTAGAGCAGCCCGGCGTGGTGGCGGAAGCCATGGTCGCCTTCTGCGGCGGCGGGGCCGGCGAACCCTAAAGTGCCAGACCGATCGCCAGTAGCACCCCCAGCGCCAGCTGGGCCCGGCCCGTGGCCCCGAGCACGGGGACCAGGGCGGGGCCCTCGGCCCCGCCCGCCACCGCTCGCAACGGCGGTACCACCAGCACGACCGCCCCGATGGCCAGAGCCGCCCACGGTCGGCTGACCACGATGGGGATGATCAGGACGATGGCCGCCGCCAGGCACAGCTCGTAGGAACGCCGCGTGGCTCCCGGGCCCAGCCGCACGGCGAGGGTGCGCTTTCCAGCCGCCGCATCCCCGGGGATGTCGCGGAGGTTGTTGACGACCAGGAGGGACACGGCCAGCATCCCGACGGGCAGGGCGGCCAGCACCTCGAGGACCGTCAGGGCGCCGGTCTGGACGTAAGCCGTCCCGTCCGTCGCCACCAATCCGAAGAAGCAGAAGACCGAGACCTCGCCCAGACCGGCGTACCCATAGGGCCGGGGCCCGCCGGTATAGAGCCAAGCCGCAGCCACGCAGGCCGAACCCACGCCGACCAGCCACCAGCCGGCCACGGCGGCCAGGGCCAGCCCGGCCCCGCCGGCGATGGCAAAGGCGACGATCGCCGCCCGTTTGACCGCTTCGGGCCGGGCCACGCCGGAGGCGACCAGCCTCAGCGGTCCCACCCGGTCGGCATCGGTGCCCCGGGCCCCGTCGCTGTAGTCGTTGGCGTAGTTGACACCGACCTGCAATGCCAGGGCCACCACGCCCGCCAGCGCGGCCCGCCACCACACCACCGCCCCGTAGGCGGCCGCCGCGCCCGTGCCCACCAGGACGGGCACAACAGAGGCGGGCAGGGTTCGGGGGCGTGCACCCAGGACCCACGGGTGCCTCACCGGGCTCTGCTGCGCCATCCTGCGGCAAACTAGCCAAGATGGCCGACCTCGTCGCAATAGACCTGCCCGCAGGGCCCGGCTTCGTGGACGCGCTGGCCCGGGCCTGGGAGGCCGGAGATGCCGTCGCCCCTTTGGACCGGCGCCTGGCGCCGCCGGCCCGCCGAGCGCTGCTCGATGTCCTGCGCCCCGCCTGCGTGGTCAGCGAGGACGGCCGCGTGCCGTGCCGGGACGGCCAGGAGGTGGCAAACGGGGACGCCTTGGTCCTGGCCACCAGCGGGAGCACGGGCCAACCGAAAGGTGTCGTCCTGACCCATGACGCGGTAGCCGCCTCGGCCCGGGCCACGTCGGCCCGCCTGGGCGTCGAGGCGGGCCGCCATCGTTGGCTGGCCTGCCTGCCTCTCAACCACATAGGTGGGCTGTCGGTGGTGACCCGGGCCCTGGTGACGGGCACCCCGGTCCAGGTCCTGGACGGCTTCGACGCCGATGCCGTGATGGCAGGCGCCGGGCCCGAGGTGCTCGTATCCCTGGTCCCCAGCGCCCTGGCCCGGGTGAGCGCAGCCGCCTTTTACAAAGTCGTCCTGGGCGGTTCGGCCCCACCTCCGTCGCTGCCGGACAACGTCGTGACCACCTACGGCATGACCGAGACGGGCAGCGGCCTCGTTTACGACGGGGTACCGCTGGACGGGGCGGAAGTAGCCATCTCTCCCGCGGGTCAGGTGCTGGTGCGCGGGCCCATGTTGATGCGTGCCTACCGGGACGGGACGGTCCCCTTCGGCCCCGATGGTTGGTTCGCCACCGGTGACGGCGGCGTGTTCGGCCCCGACGGCAAGCTGCAGGTCAGCGGGCGGCTCTGCGAGATGATCATCACCGGGGGGGAGAACGTCTGGCCCGTTGCGGTCGCGCGCATCCTGCGCCAGCACCCGGGCGTCAGCGAGGTGGCCGTGTCCGGCCGGCCCGACCCGGAGTGGGGGGAGCGGGTCGTGGCCTGGGTGGTGCCGAACGGCCAGGCCGGCCCGCCCACCCTGGACGACCTGCGGGCCCTGGTCCGGGAACAGCTGGCCGCCTTTGCGGCCCCCCGGGAACTAGTCATCGTCCCGTCGTTGCCGAAAACCTCGATCGGTAAGCTCCGGCGGGACGAGTTACGTAGCCGGGCCGGCTGACTGGGCCGCGACGGCCTGTTCGCTCGGCGCCGTCCTCACCGGCGCCAGAGCCGAGAACTTCCCATTGCCCCGGCGCACGATGTCCAGGATCGAAGTGGCTTGGGCAGCCAGCCCGGCCACCAGGTCACCCAGGCCCTCGGCCCCGTTGAGGATGGTCACGTTTGCTTGGCGCAGTTCGCCGGCGGCGGCGCCCAGGATCTCCGGCATCTTCTCGACCAGCATGCGCTCGAGGACGACCCCGTCCGAAGTGGCGGTCGCTTCCGCCTGCAACCGGATGGCATCGGCCTGGGCTTTGGCCAGCGTCCTTACCTTTTCCGCCTCCGCTTCGGCCGGCCGGACGACCTCGGCCACCAGTTGCTGGCGGCGCAGTTCGGCTTGGGCCGTGGCCACCTTGGCTTGCTCGCTCAGGACGTCCTGCTGGGCCTTGGCCTGCGCCAGCGGCCCGGCCTGGGCCGCCGTCTGCTGGGCCTGGTCGATCTGGGCCTGGTACTGGGCTTTGGCAACCGCCGTTTCCTGCATGTACGAGGCCTGGTTGCGGTCCGACTCCTGGCGCACTTTGGACGCCGCCTGGTCCGCCTGGGCCTGGGCAATTTGTGCCAATTGGTTGACGGCCGCGATATGCGGCTGCGACATGGCCCTTATATAACCCGCTTGGCCGTCGTCAATGGACTCGATCTGGAAGGCGTCCACCACCAGGCCGAGCTTGGCCATTTCCGGCTTGGAGGCATCGAGGACGGCGGAGGCCAGCTTCTGGCGCTCCCGGATGATGTCCTCCACCGTCATCGAGCCGACGATGGCGCGGAGGTGCCCCGCAAAAATGCGCCCCACGAGCTCGGGCATGGAATTTTGGTCGTCCATGAAACGCCGGCCGGCGTTGGAGATCGACTCGTCGTCGTCGCCCACTTTGAAGGCGATAACAGCGCGCACTTGCAGGGTTATCCCCTGCTGGGTCACGCACGGCTCCGCCACCTCCGCCTCCTGCATGGCCAGTGTCAGGAGGTAAGCCTTGCTGCGGACCGGCATTACGAAGGCGCCGTGGCCCACCACGATTCGGAACGGTGCGTCCCCATGGCGCCGACCGCCGGAAATTAGCATTGCCTCGTTGGGTGAAGGAACGTGCCAGCCGAACATAATGCAGCCCTTTCTATGGGGTGGCTCAGGAATATCTCATAACGGCACGACCACCAACGAGCGTGCGCCCCGGTCAGCCACCACGACCACCTGCAAGCCTTCGTCCACCGGCTCGTCGGCGTAAGCGATGTAAGATTCGGACCCGCCCCGGACGCGGACGAGCACCTCTCCAGGCCGGGCGCCGCCGGGGATGGCCACGGTGACGTGGGCCGGTCTGCCTACCACGCTGTCTGGCTCTTGATAGCTCACGGTCATGACGTTACGCCAGCACCAACGACGATTCTTTCGCCCGTACTGCCGCGCCAGGATCATACTGCGCCAGCGAGGCAGGGCGGTCGAGCGGCCCGCCAGGGGTGCCGTCCGGACATAATGGTGACGTGATGGGGACCGGTGCCGCCTGATGTACGTCCCATCGCACTTCGCCGTGGACGAGGTGGCGACGCGCCGGCTCCTGGCCGGACAGAGCACGGCCGACCTGGTGACGGCGACGCCGCGGGGCCTGGTGGCGACCTTCCTGCCCATCCTGTACGAGCCGGCCGGGGACGGCTACGGTTCCGTGCTCGGCCACGTCGCCCGGGCCAACGACCAATGGCGGCTGCCCGTGCTCGGAGAGGCGCTGATGATCGTGCATGGCGCCGACGCATACGTCTCGCCGTCGTGGTACCCGTCCAAGGCCGCCCACGGTCGGGTGGTGCCGACATGGGACTACGCCGCCGCCCACGTCTACGGCCGCCTGGTGGTCCACGACGATCCCGTGTGGCTGGAGTCGTTGGTCCGCCGCCTCACCGACAAGCACGAGGCGCCCCGCGCCCAGCCGTGGTCAGTGGACGATGCCCCGGCGCCGTACGTGGCCGGTCAGCTGGGCGCAATCGTGGGGGTCGAGGTCACCGTCACCCGCATCGAAACCAAGGCCAAGTGGAGCCAGAACCGCCCGGCCCCGGATATCGACGGCGTGATCGAGGGGCTCGGCACGACCGGTCAGGTCGACGCGGCGCAGGCCGTCCGCGCCGCCCGCCCGGTCCCGGGGCCCTGGCCCTAGGCCGGCCCCGCGGCACAGGCCCCGGCCAGGCGACGGAGCTCGGCGATGCTTCGGCGCACCGCCGCGTGTTCGTCGTAACCGTAGTCAGGGTGGAGATCGTCTATCTCGACGGCCAGGAGCCCGTC
>PMLI01000529.1 GCA_003158835.1 Acidimicrobiaceae bacterium | reverse complement strand
AGAGCCGGGATGATCGCTCCGGTCTCGTCCCACAATGGGGAGAAACGAGCGTCGCCACGGTCCGAGTTGTTAAAGAGTGCAGGCCAATGACCGGAGTGGAACGAAGTGAAGAAGACTGTCCCAGGGTCTATGTCGACAGTGTGCAGGCGGCGTAGGTCGATGTCTGCCGGGTCGGGTACCGGGCAAATGGCGCGTGCGGGACAGTCCGGTGCCGTCACGCGGCGTTCGATGCCCGCCGGTGGGCCGCCTCAGCTACGGCTTTGGGGTGGAGGCGCAGCTCTTCAACAGGCACCTTTCCGTCCAACCAAGGGGTGGGGCTAACCAGCCACGCCCACAGTCCCCAACCGTCCTCGCCCGCGCCCACCAGCGCCTCGATTACGGGTTGGAATTCAGGCTGTGTAGACAGGTCATGGTTGAGAAGTAGCGCTGGCACGAGAGCCTCGTGGCCGTGCTCGACCGTGAAAAGCTCGTGCCGGTCACGTGCTCGCCGGATCCATTGACGGACCGCGGGCTGGGAGATCCCTTTCCCATCGCTGAGCGCCCGGTATGTGAAAGCTCCCGAAGCGAGGAGCTCAGTCCTTAGCGCCGCTCGTCGCTGAGCCTGTTGGACCGTCGCGTAAGGTACGGGGTCCATCTCGGCGAGCGTGGGCATTAGTTGCTCGACAAGCGCGCCAAAATTAGCAGCCAGCCTGGCCCACTGGAAGACGACGGAGGCTGCTGGCTGTGAAGGATGGGTATTTTGAGCCGCTGGTTCTTCGCTGGTAGGAACCACAAACTGGAGGTCACGGACCAGCACCCGAGGCCGCGACACGGCACCAGCAGTCTGGTTCTTCACATTCAGCCCAGCAACCGCAAGACGGGACCGGCCGCTGAAGGCTTTACCAGCACTGATGCGTATGTCGCCAACCACGCCTTCTTGGGGGAGAGCCTCTTTCAGGGGACGGCCCCTTGGTGCTTGCCCTTCGGTAGTGGCGGTCTTTCGTCTCCCTGTCATGTCACAAGCGTACCACCTACCTGCCTCCTAGGTCAGCAGGACACTAGTTGATTACGTAAACTGCTGATGGCGGTACCCATGACCGGTGGCCTCCAACGCCCGGGAGGCTGTACGTCGTCTGAGCGGCTCCTGCACGCGACCGGGCTGACCAGCTCGACCCAGGCGCTGCTGGGCGGGACGGGCACCCTGTACTCGTGGGTACCGGTACTCAACAAGGGCCACGGAGGCTGGCATCTCGTCATGTCCAACGTGACCTACAAGGCCACCGCCAATGCCGCCACCAAGACGGCCACCGCCTCGTTCGGCACCACCATCAACTACACGCCGTCGTCGGGGCTCCCCAATTCTTCGCCCATCGCCTTGAGCCGGGGAGTGGTCTTCATCGCCTGATGCTGTGCGAGCCGGGCTGGGCCCCCCTCGGGGCTAGGACGACGACCGCCAGCAACTCGGCGCCGGCGGTCGCCGTCCTCCCGATCAGTTGAGCGACCAGAATGACGATCGTGGCCACACGACCCAGCCGCGTCGCGATCACCTTCCCACGGCACGTCCCCAGCCTCCTCGAACAGACAATCGGGCCCTCATTTGGGTCCCCTTTTCACTCGGCACGCCCACCTGCGGAACCGTAGACGGCCAACAGGTCGGCACCCGTCTTGATCTGCCAAGATGCGCCATGACAGTTGACTACCGCACAAGCTTTGTCACCCAGCAGGTCGAGGACGGCGTCTACCTTTGGGGCGCCCTGGTCACGGACCGCTCCGGCCGGGCCCTCGTTCCTACCGGGTACCGGGCCTTCGTGACCTGGGGCCCGCTCGGCCCCGCCGGCGAAGCCGCGCTGTTCGGGGAGTTCTGGGGCTGGCTCGGCCAACTGCGGTCCGTGGCCGCCGAGAACAGCCTCGGGCTTCGGGCCTATTGCTACAACGCTGCGGCCGAGGACACCCAGACGCGACGGATCGCGGCGACTCTCGGCAGTGCTCAGGGTGCCCATCATCAGTGCCGTAAACGAGGCGGAAGCAACGGCCGCGCTCGGCTGTCCAGGCCCCGGCGTAGTCCTCCACCGCGATGATGGTACCGAGCCCCTCGGACGGCCATGCCAGCCGTCTCCGACGAATTTCGTCACTGTGACACAAACCGTCGCCTGCGAGGACATGTGACGTCCTCTCCCCTTCCGCAACCAATCCCCCGGAAAATCACAGGGCCCACCCCTGGATAGTCCATGCCCGACAAGGGGCCGGCCAAGTCGTTCGGGTTCGTGCAGACCTACGATGCCAAGCCCAAGCGCCGCCTGTTCGAGGTCCTCAGCTCCCAGGGCATGCAGGCCAGCCAGCAGGTCACCTTCATCACCGACGGCGGGGACGACGTACGCGACCTGCCCCTGTACCTGAACCCGCAGGCCGAGCAACTCCTCGACTGGTTCCACGTGACCATGCGCCTCACGGTCATGGCCAACATGGCCAAGAGCCTGCGCTCCCCGCCGGCCGACGACGACCTCGCGAGGTGTCCATCGGTGGACCTCGCGGCGAGCGTTGCCAAGGAGCTCGGTCGGCTCAAGTGGTACCTCTGGGCCGGCTTGACGCCACCATTGCCCTCGGCCTAAGCAGGGCGTGTGGCGTTACCTTCAAATGGGCCGGGGCTACGGGTCACCGAGCAGGTCGTCGGCGAGGTAAGAGGAGAGCCCGTCCACGAGTACATCATGGCCAACGGTGCAGGCACCGAGGTCACCATTTTGGACTATGGCGGCATCGTCCGCTCCGTCAGGTTCCCTGACCGCCGGGGCCGAACGGAAAACGTGGTGCTCGGCTTCACGGCACTGGACGAGTACGTCCGCTTCAACGCAGCCCCGACCGCGGTCAACCCCGAAGGGGCGGGTACGTTCTTCGGTGCTCTCATCGGCCGCTACGCCAACCGCATCGCCGGAGGCCGCTTCCGCGTTGGCGGCCAGTCCTGCCAGGTGCCGGCGAACAGTGGTGGCAATGCGTTGCATGGCGGAGACGTCGGGTTCGACCAGAAGGTGTGGGGCCCAACGGTCATCCGGGACGACGGCGCAGTCGGGCTGCAGCTTGCCCACACGAGCGCGGCCGGCGATATGGGTTTCCCAGGCACAGTGACAGCGGTTGCCACGTACACACTTGACGACGCCAACCGCTTAACACTCGCGCTGGAGGCGACCACGGACGCGCCAACGGTCGTGAACCTGACCAACCATAGTTATTGGGATTTGGCCGGGGCACAGGGAGGGACTATCTACGACCATATTTTGCAGATAGACGCCGACGCTTATACCCCGGTGGACGAGGCGCTTATCCCGACCGGGGAGCTCCGGCCCGTGGCCGGCACGCCCTTCGACTTCCGGGAGCCCACCGCCATAGGCCGACGGATCCGCGAGGATGACCCCCAGCTAGTCTTAACTCAGGGTTACGACCACAATTGGGCCCTGAATACTGAGAGCGCCGGTTCACTGCTGCTGGCAGCCACCGTCTTCGATCCTAAAGGCGGGCGGGGCTTCCGGTTGCATACGACGCAACCGGGACTCCAGTTTTACTCCGGGAACTTCCTAAACGGCTCCGTCCTCGGCACCGGCCGGCGCATTTACCGCCAGAGCGATGGCTTCGCGCTCGAAACCCAACATTTCCCCGACGCGCCCAACCACCCTGAATTCGGGTCGACTGAGCTGCGACCGGGGGAAAGGTACTCAGAAACCACCGTCTTCGAGTTCTTTTGCGAGCCGTAAAATTAGGCGCGTCGCCTACGGAGGTGGTGCTAGCTAGAAAGAGAGGCCGCCCGGCTGCGCAAGCGCATAAAGGAACTGGA
>PMLI01000549.1 GCA_003158835.1 Acidimicrobiaceae bacterium | reverse complement strand
GATGTCGTAGTCCTCGATGAAGGCGATCCGGTGGCGGACCGCCGGTCCCCGGGCGAACTGGACCATCTGGCGGATCATCTCCTTGCCCAGGTCGTCGGCCGGGTGGGCTTTGCCGGCGAAAATCAGCTGGACCGGTCGCTTGGGGTCCAGGAGAAGCGCCTTCAGGCGATCGGGTTGGGAGAGCAAGAGAGTCGCCCGCTTGTAAGAGGCGAACCGACGAGCGAAACCGATCGTGAGGACGGTGGGGTCGAGCGCCTCGTCCGCCCAGGCGGCGTCCATGGGGGATGCCCCCTTTTCCAGGAGCGACGACTTCAGGTTCGAGCGCACGTAGCCGACCAGGGCTTCCTTGCCCTGCTCGCGCGCCCTCCAGAGCTCGTCGTCCCTGGCCTCGGCGATGCGTGCCCAGTCGGCCGGCCCAGCGTCCTCCCATGACGGGTTGATGTACTTGCTGAACAGGTCGTTCATGGCCGACGAGACCCACGTCCGGCCGTGCACGCCGTTGGTTACCGAGCCGATGGGCACCTCGTCCACCGGGACCGCCCGGTAAAGCTGCTGGAACATCAGCCGGCTGGTCTTGCCGTGGAGCTTGGAGACGCCGTTGGCCATGCTTGCCAGGCGCAGGCCCATCACGGCCATGTTGAACGGGGCGCTGGTGGGCTCGCCCGGGGCGTGGCCCAGGGCCATCAAGTCGGCGATGTCGACGCCACATTCGTGCGCCCAGCCGGAAAAGTACTTGTCCATGAGGTCGGCTGGGAACCTATCTATCCCGGCCGGCACGGGCGTGTGAGTCGTGAAGATCGTCCCCGCCCGGGTCGCCTCCACCGCCTCGGCGAACGAGAGCCCTTTCTTGGTCACTAACTGCCGCATACGCTCGAGGCCCAGGAACCCGGCGTGGCCCTCGTTCGAATGGAATATCTGCGGCTCTTCCTCGAGCGCATCGAGGGCGCGCACCCCGCCTATGCCGAGCAGGATCTCCTGGCGCAGGCGGTGCTCGGTCCCGCCGCCGTAGAGGCGGTCCGTGACTTCTCGCAGTTCATCGCCGTTCTCGTCGATGTTGGCGTCGAGTAGGTAGAGCTTGACCCGGCCTACGTGCGCCAACCAGATGCGGGCGGTGAGAAGCTGACCGCCCAGGTCGACGGTGACCCGGGTGTCCTCGATCGGTGCCAGGGCCATGGCGTTGGGGTCCATACCCGGATAGCGCTCCTCCTGCCACCCGTCGGCATTGAGGCGTTGTCGGAAGTAGCCCTCCCGGTAGAGAAGGCCCACTCCGACCATCGGCACCCCCAGGCTGCTGGCCGCCTTGAGGTGGTCCCCGGCCAGTATCCCGAGCCCCCCCGAGTACTGGGGGAGCGCCTCGGCTATGCCGAACTCGGGTGAGAAATAGGCGACCTTCACCAGCGCCGACCGGCCCCGGTTCTGGAACCAGCGGTGAACGTTCATGTACCGCCGCAGGTCGGCGTGGATCTCGCCCAGGAAGGACATGAAGGCATTGTCCTTCGACAACGCTTCCAGACGTTCCCGGGCCACGAGGGAGAGGACCCTGACGGGGTCGTGCTGGGTCCGCTCCCACAAGTTGGGGTCGACCCAGCGAAAAACGTCTCGGGTCCGCTCGTCCCAGGACCACCTCAAGTTGAAGGCCAGTTCCTGGAGGGGGGCCAAAGGCTCGGGGAGCCTGGCCCTGACTGTGAAGCTTCTGAACGCTTTCATCTGGGGCCAACTTACTAAGACCAGCGGACCTCGTTAGGTTGGGGGCCGATGACCACTGAGGCTCCTCAAACCAGGACCAGCCGGCGGCCCCGGACGCCCCCCCGAGCGGAGGCGCAAGAGCCCGCCGGTCCTTCCCAGAGTTCGCTGGCCCACATCGTTGTGCAGGACTTACGCCCCGCCACGCCCCATGGGTACCCCGCCAAGGCTGTCGTGGGCGAGGCCGTGCCGGTCAGGGTGACCATCTTCAAGGATGGCCATGATGTGCTGGCCGCCCGAGCCCTGCTGCGCAAGAGCGGTGAGGTCGTTGACGCCTGCACCCTCACCGCCGCCGGAAACGACGAGTGGTCGGGCACGGTGACGCCGGCCGAGATGGGCTCGCACGAGCTGGTCGTGCAAGCCTGGACGGACCGCTACGCCACCTGGGCGCATCGGGCCGCCGTCAAGCTGGCGGCCCGCCAGGACGTGCACAACGAGATAGCCGAGGCGGTGGCCCTCCTGTCAGAGTGGTGGGCGCCCGACGGTGAGACGCCGGCTGAGGATCCTGTCGCCCAGGCCCTGGGGGCTCTGCGTGACGAGAGCGTCGACGACGCCGGACGCATCAACCACGCCCTGTCCGCACACGTCGCCGACGCCCTGGCGGGGGAGAAGTTTGCGACCGACCTGACCATTGCGCCTGCCGCCCCCCTCTGGGTCGACCGGCCCGCAGCCGCGGTCGGGGCCTGGTACGAGCTGTTCCCCCGTAGCTTCGGCGGGCTGCGGTGGGCGGCCGGCCAGATCCCCCGGCTGGCTGACCTGGGCTTCGATATCCTCTACCTGCCGCCCGTTCACCCCATCGGCCACACGTTCCGCAAAGGGAGGGACAACTCGCTCACGCCCGGGCCGGGGGACCCGGGGAGCCCCTGGGCCATCGGCTCCGAGGTAGGCGGGCACACCGCGCTCCACCCCGAGCTCGGCACGTTCGACGATTTCGACTACCTGGTGCGGACGGCGGCCGGTCACGGGATGGAAATCGCCCTCGACTACGCGCTGAACTGCACGCCGGACCACCCGTGGGTCAGGGACCACCCCGAGTGGTTCCACCGGCGTCCGGACGGCTCGATCGCCTACGCCGAGAACCCGCCCAAGAAGTACCAGGACATCTATCCGATCAACTTTTGGCCCCGTTCCGAGGCCGCCCGCGTGGCGTTGTGGGATGCATGTAAGGAGATCGTCGACTTTTGGGCGGCGCGGGGCATCCGGATCTTCAGGGTGGACAACCCCCATACGAAGCCGTTCGCTTTTTGGGAGTGGCTACTGGGCTCCCTGCGCAAAGAGCATCCCGATCTCGTGTTCCTGGCCGAAGCCTTCACCCGGCCCAAGGTGATGGCCCGCTTGGCCGAGGTCGGGTTCTCCCAGAGCTACACCTACTTCACGTGGCGGACCGTCCAATACGGGCCGGACGGTTTGCGGACGTACATCGAGGAACTCGCCCGCGGCCCCCTGGCCGATTACATGCGGCCCAACTTCTGGCCCAACACGCCCGACATATTGTCCGGGCCCCTCCGGGGCGGTCCCCCCGGCGCCTTCGCCCTGCGCCTCGTGCTGGCCGCCACCCTGGCCCCGTCCTACGGCATCTACAGCGGCTACGAACTGTGTGAGAACGTGCCCGCATCGCCCGACAACGAGGAGTACCTGGGCTCCGAGAAGTTCGAGCTGAAGGACCGGGACTTCTCCCATGCCGTCCTGGCCCCCCTGCTGAAGGCCCTCAATGAGGCCCGCCGGCGCCACCCCGCTTTCAGGAACCTCCGCGGCGTGCGGTTCCACGGGTCCGACAACCCCAACGTGATGGCCTACTCCAAGACATCGGACGACGCCGGCGACGTGGTCCTGGTGGTCGTCAGCCTGAGCCCGGACGCCGTCCAGGAGGCGACGCTGCAGATCGATACGGAGGCACTCGGGCGGGGGGCGGGGGGCCCGCTCCAGGTGTACGACGAGCTTTCGGGGGAAAGTTACACGTGGGGGCCGAGCCCCTACGTGAGGTTCGACCCCAACTACCGTGTCGCCCATATCCTCGAAGTCCGTAAGCAGGTCTGACCATGAGCCGGTCCAGAGCGCCCGGAGGAGCGGTGGTGCCCGTCTCCGGCACGGCCAGCCAGGATATCCGCTGGTACCAGCGGGCGGTCTTCTACGAGGTCCTGGTGCGCGGTTTTTACGACGCCAACAACGACGGTACGGGCGACATCCCGGGCATCATGTCCAAGCTGGACTACCTGCAGTGGCTCGGCGTCGACTGTCTGTGGCTGCTCCCGTTCTACCCGTCGCCGCTGCGGGACGGCGGCTACGACATCAGCGACTACACGTCGGTGCACCCCGAGTCGGGCACGGTCGACGAC
>PMLI01000259.1 GCA_003158835.1 Acidimicrobiaceae bacterium | reverse complement strand
GTGCCCGGGAGCACCGGTTAGCGCCCGGCAAAGGTGCCGATGGTAATTACATGCAGGCAAGCAGAAGGGCAGGGTAACACTGAGTGAGCGCAAGGCTCGTAATAGCTGAGGACGAAGCTCTGATCCGTCTCGATCTGCGGGAGACCCTTGAAGAAGAGGGTTACGAAGTGGTGGGCGAAACGAGCCGGGGCGACGAGATCGTCGGCCTGGTCCGTGCTCAACGCCCGGACCTCGCCATCCTCGACATCAACCTCCCCGGTGGCGACGGGCTGACCGCGGCGGCCGAGATAACCGCCGAACGGTTGGCCGCCGTCCTCATCCTCACCGCCTTCAGCCAGCGGGAACTAGTGGACCGGGCGCGCGAGGCGGGCGCTCTCGCTTATCTGGTCAAGCCGTTCCAGCGCAACGACTTGGTCCCTGCCATGGAGCTGGCCCTGGGGCGTTTCGAGGAGATGAAGGCGCTCGAGGAGGCCTTCAAGGACCTCGAGGAGCGCATGGAGGTCCGCACCATGGTTGAGCGGGCCAAAGGCGTGCTCATGGACGAGCTCGACATGAAGGAGAGCGATGCCTTCCGCTGGATCCAGCGCCGTGCTATGGATGGGCGGACGACGATGAGGGACGTGTCTGTGCAGGTGCTTTCGGGGGAGTTGCGCCCCTAGCGCCCTTGGCGCCGTCCTGGGACGGGGCGTGGTCGGCGACCCCAGGCGGCAGGGAAGTGGCAGGGGCGACGAAGAGCAGCGCGGCGAGGGAGGCGCCCAGTACGACACTGTCCTCGCCCACCTCCAGCACCAGGCTGCCGTCCGGGCCTCGAGCGATAACGGTGGCTTGGCAGCCCGGGATGAAGCCATGCTGGTCGAGGTAGACCAAGGCGTCGAGATCGAACTCGACGAGTTCCATCATGCGGCTCAGGCGCACCCGGTCGCCCACTTTGGCCTTCGCCAAGACGGTCGCGGGCTCGGGTTGGGCGCCGGATCCGGGTATGGGGTTGCCATGGGGGCAAGTGGCGGGGTTCCCCAGGATCTCTACCAACCGGTCCTCGACTTCGTCCGAGATGACATGCTCCCAGCGGTCGGCCTCGGCGTGGACCTTATGCCATGGCAACCCGATGATGTCGGTCAGCAGCCGCTCGGCTAGGCGGTGCTTGCGGATGACGCTGGTGGCGAGCTGGCGGCCGGCCGGGGTCAAGGAGAGGGAGCGGCCCCGGACCTCGATGTAGCCCTCTTCCCGGAGACGGTGCACCATCTCCGAAACGGTGGGGGCGGAGTGGCCGACACGCTCGGCTAAACGGGCCTGGATGACCTGGTTGCCCTCCTCCTCAAGATTGAAGATCGCCTCGAGGTACTGCTCATTGGGAGGGTGGGCGCCGGTGCGACCGGCAACGATGCTCATGTCCAGAGCGTACTTCTGCGTGCAGGGTGATCCCCGGACCCGTGCCGGAGGGCTCTCGGAGTGGTGGTAGGTACGGGTTCACCGGTGCCGTGCCCAGATCCGCAGGGCGCGGGTAGTGGCAGACTCTAGGAGTGGAGAGGCCGGTGGCGGGCGCTGAGACGCCCGGGAGGGACGAATCATGGCGCTATTGATGCTCCTCGACGGCAACTCTCTCACTTACCGGGCCTTTTTCGCCCTGCCCACGGACCTGGCCACGGCCTCGGGACAAGTGACCAATGCCGTCTACGGCTTTACCTCCATGCTCGTGAACCTGATCAAGGACCACAAGCCTGACGGCCTGGCTGTTGCCTTTGACCGGCCGGAGCCGACTTTCCGCCACGAACTGGTGGCCGGTTACAAGGCGACTCGTTCGGCTGCGCCCGACATACTGCGCCAGCAGATGGGCCTGGTGCGCCAGTTGGTGGACACCATGCGTATCCCCGTCGTCGAAGCTCCTGGTTACGAAGCCGATGACGTCCTGGCCACGCTGGCCACCAAAGCGGCGGCGGAGGGCGACGACGTGGTCATTGTGACGGGAGACCGTGACGCCTACCAGCTTGTCGAGGACCCCCATATTAGGGTGCTCTACAACCGGCGAGGCGTCTCCGACTACGTGCTCTACGACGAGGCGGGCATATTGGAGCGGACGGGCGTGACGCCGGAGCAGTACCCCGACTTTGCCGCCCTGCGGGGTGACCCGTCCGACAATCTGCCTGGGGCCCCGGGCGTGGGCGAGAAGACGGCCGCCAAGCTCATAAACACCTACGGCGACCTCGACAGTGTCTACGCCCATCTGGACGAGCTGACACCGCGCCTGCGTGCCTCGCTCGTCGGCGCCGAAGGACCGGTGCGGAGCAATGCCACCGTCATACCCCTGGTGCGCGACCTGGACGTGTCCCTGGTGCCCGGCGAGGCGACCGTTGGCGGCTGGGACGTGACCGACCTGCGCCGGCTGTTCGAGTTCCTGGAGTTCCGCACCCTCTGGGACCGCTTCGTAGAAGCAACCGGCGCCGGGAAGGCCGATGCCACCGCCGGGCCCGCGCCCGGCCAGCAGATCGTCGTGGTCCCGGAGGTGCTGTCCGGAGCCACCGGTGCCATAAGTGCCTTTCAGGAGTGGGCCCGGACCGGGGTGGCGCTGGCCGTGGCGGGGTCGTGGGAGGGCCGCGAGGGGCGTTCGCCCCTGCGGGGGCTCGCCTTCGCCCTCGTCGGGGAACATGGTGCCAGGCAGGACGATGCGGGGGGGGGCGGGGACGCACGGGCGGCCGGCGCGGTGCCTGGGAGCGCGGTGCCTGGGAGCCCGGCGTCCGCCTGGTGGTTGGAAGGTGAGCTCCTGGGCGATGCCGGGGTGCGGGCGGCCCTGGGCGACCTGCTGGGCCCGGCCGCTGGCCGGCGCGTGTCTGCTCACGACGCCAAGGCCCTCATGAGGAGCCTGGCCGATTTGGGAGTCGACTTCGCCAACCTGGCTCTGGACATCTCCATCGCCGCTTACCTGGTCGACCCAGCCGGCGACCAATACCTGCTGGAAGACCTGGCGGCGCGCTTTGCCGGCATAGCGATAGCTCCGCCCGGGACCACCGCGACCGGTCAGCTGGATTTGTCGGGCCCGGCCGAGCCGGCCCGGATGGCGGCCGAGCGTGCCGTGGCCGTCGCCCGGCTGGCCGGTCCTCTGTCCTCGGCCCTGGCCCATCGGGGGATGTCCCGGCTGTACGACGAGGTCGAGAGGCCGCTGGTGAGGGTACTGGCCCGCATGGAACTCGTCGGCGTGCGGGTCGACGCCGTCGAGCTGGCCCGTCTGGGCCGCCAGCTGGCCGACGAGGCCCGTTCGCTCGAAAAGCAGGTCCACGAACTCGCCGGCGCCCAGTTCCTCGTCAATTCCGTGCAGCAACTGCGCGAAGTCCTGTACGGCAAACTCGGCCTGACCCCGGGAAAGAAGACGAAGACGGGGTACTCGACGGACAACCAGACGTTGGAGAAACTGCGGGAAGAACACCCCATAATCCCAGCCATCCTGCGTTACCGGGAAATTGAGAAGCTCCGTTCGACGTATACCGATGCCCTGTTGAGCGAAGTAGGAGCCGACGGGCGCATCCACGCCACTTTCAACCAGACGGTGGCCCGTACCGGGCGGCTTTCCTCCGATGCCCCGAATTTGCACAACATCCCGGTCCGGACCGAGGAAGGCCGCCAGCTACGGCGGGTGTTCGTGCCGGCCGAAGGGATGCGCTTCTTGGTGGCCGACTACAACCAGATCGAGTTGCGCGTTATAGCCCACTTGGCTCAGGACCCCGGTTTGATCGAAGCCTTCCGGACCGGGGCCGATATCCACCGGATGACGGCGGCCCGGATTTTCGGCGTGGAGCCTGGGGAAGTGACGATCGGGATGCGGTCCCGAGCCAAAATGGTCTCGTACGGCCTGGCCTACGGGATGGAAGCGTACGGGCTTGCCCAGCGCCTCGGCATCGAAGTGGATGAAGCGGCTGCGGTGTTAAAGTCGTATTTTGACAATTTCCCCCGGGTCCGGGCCTACATGGACGAGGTCGTGGCCGAAGCGCGTCACAAGGGCTACACCGAGACCCTTTTCGGCCGGCGCCGGCTCATACCCGAATTGTCGTCCGAGCGCTACCAGGTCCGCATGGCGGGGGAGCGCCAGGCGATGAACGCCGGCATCCAGGGTTTGGCGGCCGACATCTTCAAGGTAGCGTTGGTCCGCCTGGACGCCCGCCTGGACGAGGAGGCTTTGCGCAGCCGGCTCATACTGCAGGTCCACGACGAGGTGATCCTGGAAGTACCCCCGGCNNCCCGCCGGGCGCGGGCCAATCACCTATTTTCGTCCGGGCGGGGCCACCGTGCCCAGGACGACCTTGCCCACGTGGCCCGATGCTATGTCGGCGGCGGGCGGCAGGTGCTTCCACACGTAGCTG
>PMLI01000017.1 GCA_003158835.1 Acidimicrobiaceae bacterium | reverse complement strand
CTCGATGAAGAACAGCACGTAGAGGCGTTGGAGCCACACTATGTCGACGGTGAAGAAATCGCAGGCGAGCGCTATATGTGCCTGTGCTCGCAGGGACTCGGCCAGCTCCTCTTGCCGGCGCCGTGAGAGACGGAGCAACTGGAGGAGACGGTAGAGGAACGACAGGGCCACGGCCGAGCAGCATGGCCGAACGCGTCGCGGGTCGGTTACTTCTAATTTAAGCGCGAGGTCTTCAGGGTCTTCAGTCCTTTGAGGAGTTCGGAGGTATTACCGCGGAGCCAGTTCTGGGGTGCGAAGTGCGAGGTTAGGGGACGACGAGGAAGCGGTGCCCGCTTGGGAGAGGTAGTCGTCGAGTTGCTGGCACGTGAGGGGGTGGGCGATCACGTAGCCCTGGCCGATGTCAGCGCCGATATTTCGGAGCGTCTGGAGGACGGCGTCGGTCTCAATGCCTTCGGCTACCACCGTGAGCTCCAGGGCTCGCGCAAGTTCGATGGCGGAACGGACAATGGCCTGGGCCCGGGGGTCTGAGGCGAGGCCGAGCACGAACGACTTGTCGATCTTCAGTTCATCTATGGCCAGGGCGAGCAACTGCGACATGGACGAGTACCCCACCCCGAAATCGTCTATAGAGACACGCAGGCCCCGGCCCCGTAGCTCGGCGACACAACGCTCGGCCCGGCCAGGGTCGCCCCCGACCGCGGACTCGGTGATCTCCAGGGTCAGACGGTGGTGGGGGAACCCATGAAGCGCCAAGACTTGGTCGATGTAGTCGGCCAGGTGCTCATCGACCAGGTCGTAGCGCGAGATGTTGATGCTCATCTGGAGGTGTTGGCCGGCCTGGTCGAGGTGGGCGGCCTGGGACACGGCCAGGTCGAGCACCGCCCGTGTGAGCTGGGGCATGAGCCCGTTGCGCTCAGCCAGGGGGATGAACTGGTCGGGGAGGAGCAACCCGAGGGTCGGGTGCTGCCACCGGACGAGGGCCTCGACTCCTCGGACGGCCGAGGTGCGCATGTCCAGGGTGGGTTGGTAGTACATGACGAGGTCTCGGTTGGTTATGGCGTCCCTCAGGGCGTCCAGCAGGGCGAGACGATCCCGGCCGTTGGGGTCAGCGTCGGCCCGGTAGGCCGCCATCCCGCACTGGGTGCGCTTAGCCTCGTACATGGCTACGTCGGCACAGCGCAGAAGCTCACCGGCATCACTGCCGCCCGGCCTCGCTGCTGCTACACCGACGCTGGCGCCGACGCGCACGCTCACGCCATCGAGCACGCATGGGTCGGCTAGTACGAGGGACAGCTCCTGCGCCATGGCCACCAGGTCCTCTTCGCTCTCCACGGTGCCGACGTAGGCGTACTCGTCGCCGCCTATCCGGGCCAGCACGCCCCGGTCCCCCAGCCGGTGCTGGAAGCGGTTGGCGACCACGCACAACAGCTCGTCACCAGAAGCGTGGCCCAAGGCGTCGTTGACCTCCTTGAAGCCGTCGAGGTCCACCAACAGCACCCCGACGTACGCGCCCGCCCCCTGCTCGGAAGCGAGAGCGGAACGAACGCGTTCCAGAAAGGCGCGCCGGTTGGGGAGGCCGGTGAGGTAGTCGGTCCGGGCGTCCTGGTAGTTGGTGGCCGAACGGCGGACCTCGTGCAAGGTCAGCCACA
Organism: Acidimicrobiaceae bacterium; assembly: GCA_003158835.1. Classification (GTDB taxonomy): domain Bacteria; phylum Actinomycetota; class Acidimicrobiia; order Acidimicrobiales; family Palsa-688; genus Fen-671. The sequence continues at coordinate 1,285 of PMLI01000017.1, read as the reverse complement.
TGCGTACCATCACCAGGACCAGGGCTCCGATAGCCAGCGACTGCACGACGGCCGAGCCGTGCCGGAATAGCGACGCAATGAGCACGCCCACCGAGACCAGCCCGAACAGCGCCGGCACCACCGTGATACCCGTCGGTGCGCTGAGCGAGGCGCGTGAGCCTCCCGCGGCGCGACGCTCCCGCACCGAGGCGGCCAGGCCCACCAAGAACAAGCCGGCGGGCCAGGTGTCATCGACCAGCCTCCCCCCCACAAAGGTGTTGGTGACGTTCTGGTCCATGGCGATGACGCTGCCAATGGCGAACAGGGCCACCCCCGCCATGAGCAGGGCCGTGGGCCAGTTGGGCCGGTAGTGTTGCGGCGCTAGGCCGGCCACGAGCAGGACGACCAGGACCAAGTCGCACACCGGGTAAGCCATGTTGACGATGACGGTCAGCGGCCTCCCGCTCACGTGCAGCAAGGCCTCGAACCAGACCATGCCGGCGACGGCGGCCACGGCCAGGCCAGCGATAGCGCCGTCAAGGCGCACGCTGGCGTGGACACGCCCGAACGATGATTGGGTCAGCAAGGCCACAGCGACGATGGAGGCCAGGTAGCACAGCAGGTATAGAGCGTCACTGGGCGCGGGGCTGGGGATGGGCTTGAGGTTCTGGTCGTGGTAGGTATAGACGAGGTTTGCCGTCAGGTTGAGCACGATCCCTGCCGCCATCACCAGCCAGGCCGAGCGCAGTCGCGGACAGCGCCGGACGTGCCAGGCGACCGGGGCCACGGGCAGCGCCTGGGCGGCGTTGTAGACCCACCCATCCCACAGCGTCGTGTACCCGTTTGGGGGACGGTGCACGACCAAAGTGGACAGACCGTAAGCGACGACCAAAACGGCGATGGTGCCCTGCAACCACCATTCCCAGGAGACGGTGGCAGAGCGCGGGAAGCCAAGTCGGTGCCATCGCAGCTTGACACCCCCATTGGTCGCGGCACTACCGCCTGAGTCAAGCTGGCCCATGCAACACTGATCGGCTCGACCCGGCCCTAGCCAAGACCTTCCTAAACCATTTCGGCTCCTGCGAAGCGTACGTTCCCGGTGGGCCCAATTTGAGTTCGGACACCTTTTCCGACCTCTTGTTCTGCAGGAAGTGAGCTCCGAGCAGCCTGCGCTTGTCGCCCGTGAAGGACCCGTCGTCGGGCTGCTGCGGGTGTGAGCTGGGTGTCAGAATTGTCCGAGGCGTCGCATGGAGCGGGGTCGGCCGTCGGGGTCGTAGATGACGCGGTAGAGCGGGGTGGCCCAGGC
>PMLI01000060.1 GCA_003158835.1 Acidimicrobiaceae bacterium | reverse complement strand
GCGACGCCGGCGATCAGCATGACGGCGAGGACAAGGACGTAGAAGATGAGCGAGACCTTGAGCACGCTCCAGACGCTCACCCGCTTGACTACCTGCCGTCTGCTGAGGGAGCGAGCACTCTGGGCAAGGCCGTTGCCGCCCGGAGGTAGCGGAGGCCCGTAGGGGGCGCGGCGGGCCGGTGGGACCGGGCCAGCCGGTGGGACCGGGCCAGCCGGAGGGCGGGGCCTCTGCAGGCCGACGGCTTGGGTCGTGTCTCCCCCCCGGCCCCGGGACGGCCCGCCCGGGATGGGCATGCCCGGTTGGCCGGGGGGGAAGTAGGTCCCGCTCCCGGGGGCACCGGCATAGCGAGGCATCCCGGGCTGGGCCTGCCCCCATCCCGGCTGCGGAGGCACGACCGGCCTGGGCGGCCCGGCCGGCGGCTGCCTGCCTGTGCTGGGCCGGCCCGGCTGGCGGGGCACGGGATCGGCCATCAATCTTCCTCTACGGCGAGGACCGGGGCCACCGAAGCAACTTCCTGGCCCGGGTCAACGCTCACCACCCTGACACCGGTAGCATCCCGGCCCTGGCTCGAAATCTCCCGCGCTGCCAGTCGCACAACGACCCCTGAAGAGGAGATGACGAGGATTTCGTCGTCGAGCCCGACGGTGAAAGCGGCCACCACTCCACCCCGCTTGCTGGTCAAACGGATCCCGCGGACACCCAGCCCGCCTCGGCCCTGGCGGTTGAAATGGTGGAGCTGGGTTCGTTTGCCATAGCCGGCACTCGTCACCATAAGGATACTGGTCTCGTCGCGAGCTATATCGGCGGCCACAACCTCATCGCCGGCACGCATACCCATGCCCCTCACGCCCGCGGCGTCACGGCCCATGGCCCGGACGTCGGCCTCAGAGAACCTGATCGTCAGCCCTGCTCGGCTCACCATGAAAATGTCGTCCTGCCCGGTCGTAACGATGACTGAGACCAGTTCATCACCTTCGCGTAAATTGAGGGCTATCAGGCCATCTCGGCGGCTCCGATCGTACTCGGCGAAGGCAGTCTTCTTTACCTGCCCCTGCTTGGTGACAAAGACCAGGTACCGGTCCGAGTAGAACTCGCGTGTGTCGATGAGGGCCTGGACGCGCTCGCCCGGACCGAGGGGGAGCAGGTTGACGATGGCTGAACCCCGCGCCGTCCGCTCCTGCAGCGGCACTTCGTACGCCCGCAGGCGGTAGACGGTGCCCAGATTGGAGAAGAAGAGCAGGAAGGCATGCGCGGTCGTATGGATGACTTTCGCCACGATGTCAGCCTCCCGCAGGTTCGTGCCGCGCATACCGCGCGTCCCCCGGCCCTGGGTCCGGTACGTCGAAGCCGCCACCGCCTTTATGTAACCGGCCCGGGTCATGGTGACCACCAGCTCCCCGTCCTCGATCAGATCCTCGGGCGCCATCTCGCCCGGGTCGATGGTGACCAACGCCAGCCGTGGCGTGGCAAAGCGCGCCTTTATCTCACCCAGCTCCGTCTTGATGACACCGTTCATGAGCGTCTGGTCGTCGAGCAGGGCCTCGAGCTCGCCGATGGTCTGGCGTAGTTTGGCCATCTCCTCTTCCAGGTCGGCCCGGCCCAACCGGGTCAGGCGGGCCAGCTGCATGTCGAGGATGTGCTCGGCTTGTACGTCCGAAAACTCGAAAGGCACCGCCATCAGCTTGTCCCTCGCCTCGCCCCGGCTGTCCGACTCCCGGATCGCTGTGATGATGGCGTCGATCATGTCCAGGGCCTTGATGAGGCCTTCGACGATGTGAGCTCTGGCCCTGGCCCGCCGCAGGCGGTGCTGGCTGCGCCGGCGCACGACGTCCACCTGATGGGCGACGTATGCCTCGAGGGCAGATTTCAACGTGAGAGTACGAGGCACGCCGCTGACGAGAGCGACCATGTTGACACCGAAACTGGTCTGTAACGGCGTCAGCTTGAAGAGGTTGTTCAGGACGACGTTGGCGTTGGCGTCCCGTTTGAGGGGGATCACGATTTTCGTGTCGTTACCGGCCGAGAGGTCCTGGATGTCCCGGATACCCTCGAGTTCCCGGCTGTTGACCAGTTCGGCGATCCGCTCCTGGATGGCCCGGGAACTTGCCTGGTACGGCAGCTCGGTCACCACGATCTGCTCGCCGCCACGGGTCTCTTCGATGGTCGCCCGTGCTCGCATCCGCACCGAGCCACGGCCTGTGCGGTAAGCATCGATTATGCCCTGACGGCCCAAGATGAGCGCGCCGGTCGGGAAGTCAGGCCCCTTTATGAACCTCATCAGGTCTTCGACGCTGGCGTCGGGATGGTCGATCAGGTAATTCGTAGCATCGATGACCTCGCCCAGGTTGTGGGGCGGGATGTTGGTCGCCATGCCCACGGCTATGCCCTGACTACCGTTGACCAGCAGGTTGGGGAACCGGGCGGGCAGGACGGTGGGCTCGTCCTCCTCGTTGAGGTAGTTGCGCCCCATGTCGACGGTCTCTTCGTCGATGCTCTCAAGCATGTGCATGGCCAGGGACGAGAGCCGGCATTCCGTATAACGGGCTGCCGCCGCCGGGAAATCGGGGGAACCGTAGTTGCCGTGGAAATCGATGAGCGGGTCGCGCAGGCTGAAGGGCTGTGCCATCCGGACCAGGGCGTCGTAAATGGCCATGTCCCCGTGAGGATGGAACTTGGCCATGGTCTCGCCTACAACCTTGGCGCACTTCACGTGCGGCCGGTCACCCCGGTAGTTCTGCACATGCATCGTGTAAAGGATCCGGCGATGGACCGGCTTGAGCCCATCGCGGGCGTCCGGCAATGCCCGTTGCACGATGACGGACATGGCGTACTCCAAGAAGGAGCGCTCCATCTCCACGTTGATCTCTACCGGCTGTACGCCCGTCACCGTGCCGCCGCCATCGCCCCCATCAGCGCCGTCCCCATCGAGACCGCCGGCGCCGTCCATACCGTCAGATCCAGGGAGGGGTGTGTCCGTCATCAGATGTCCAGGAACCGCACATCGCCGGCGTTGTCGGCGATGAACTTCTTCCGCTGCTCGACATCGTCACCCATGAGGACGCTGCACCGATCGTCGGCAATGGCGGCCTGCTCGATCTCCACCTGCAGGAGGGTCCGGTGGGCGGCGTCCATGGTAGTGCTGCCGAGCTCGTGCCAGTCCATCTCACCCAAGCCCTTCAGCCGGTTGAACTCGGACTTGTGGTTGTGCCGATCGGTCAGGAACCGCTGGCGGGCCGCCTCGTCCTTCAGATAGATCTTCTCCTTGCCGACCGTGGTCGAGAACAGTGGCGGCTGTGCGCAGTACACGTGCCCCTCTTCGACCAGAGGTGTCATCTGGCGGAAGAAGAACGTCAGGAGGAGGGTGCGGATGTGGCTCCCGTCGACATCGGCATCGGCCAGGATGATCACCTTGTGGTACCTGATCTTGGAGACATCGAAATCCTCACCTACGCTCGCCCCGATGGCGGCCACCAGGGCCTGGATCTCGTTGTTCTTGAGCATCTTGTCGACTCGGGCGCGCTCGACATTGAGGATCTTGCCGCG
>PMLI01000303.1 GCA_003158835.1 Acidimicrobiaceae bacterium | reverse complement strand
GGCTCGCCCATGCCCATGAAGACCACATTGCCCAGGCGCCGGGGGAGAGCCTCCCGTCTGGCGGCGACCACCTGTTCGACGATCTCGCCCACAGACAGGTGACGGGCAAAGCCGGCCTGGCCGGTGGCGCAGAAGCTGCAGCCCATGGCGCAGCCCGCCTGGCTGGAGACGCAAACCGTGGCCCGGTCAGGGTAGAGCATCAGCACCGTCTCGACCAGGGCGCCGTCGGCTAGCCGCCACAGCCATTTGGTGGTCCGACGGTCGGACGAGATAGACCGGGAGACCTCGCACAGGGCGCGGACCAATACTGCGCCAAGCCGTTCACGCAGGCTCTTCGGCAGGTCGGTCATGTCCGGCGGCAGCTCGCCTCTTTCCCAGATGCCCCGCCAAACCTGTTCGGTGCGAAAGCGTGGCTCACCAGCCAGTAACTCCGCCAGCTCGTCCCGGCTCACATCGAACGCACCCGGCACAGCGTCCCAGCGTAGGGGGAGTAGCTGGGCCCTTGTTGAGATAGTTACCCGGGACTTAGGGTTGTGCCATCCCGCCAACTACTGTAGGTGAACGATGAAAATTATGATCCTGGGTGGGGACGGCTTTTGTGGTTGGCCGACCTCCCTTCACTTATCAGCGAATGGTCACGACATCCTGATTGTCGACAACCTTTCGCGCCGGTGCATCGATATCGAGCTCGAGGTCGAGTCCCTGACCCCGATCCGGCCTATCGGCGAGCGTTTGCGGGCCTGGAAAGCGGTGTCCGGCAAAGAGATCGATTTCGTGAACATGGACCTGGCCCTCCAGTACAGCCGGCTCGTCAGCTTGTTGCAGGAGTTCCAGCCGGACGCCATCGTCCACTTTGCCGAGCAGCGGGCGGCGCCGTACTCGATGCGCTCGCCCCGGGCCAAGCGCTACACGGTCGACAACAACGTCCGCGGCACCCACAACCTGCTGTGCGCGCTGGTGGACGCCGGGGTCGATGCCGCCGTCGTGCACCTGGGGACCATGGGCGTGTACGGGTACGGCTGGTCCGGCTCCGCCCCCATCCCCGAGGGCTACCTGGCCGTCAAGGTGCCGACCCCCGACGGCGAACTGGTGCGCGAGATCCTGCACCCGGCCAACCCGGGATCCGTGTACCACATGACCAAGACCCTGGACCAGCTGCTCTTCGCCTTCTATGCCAAGAACGACGGGGCCCGCATCACCGATCTCCACCAGGGCATCGTTTGGGGTACCCAGACGGTTCAGACCTCTTTGGACGACCGCCTGGTCAACCGCTTCGACTACGACGGTGACTACGGGACCGTGCTCAACCGGTTCTTGATGCAGGCCGCCATCGGCCACCCCTTGACGGTGCACGGTACGGGCGGCCAGACCAGGGCGTTCATCCACATCCGCGACACTGTGAGGTGCATCGAGATAGCCGTCAACAACCCCCCCGCGGCCGGCGAGCGCGTATCGGTCTTCAACCAGACGACCGAGGTGTACAAGGTGCGCGACCTGGCCCAGCTGGTGTCCAAGTTGACGGGGGCGGCCGTGGTCATGCTGCCCAACCCCCGCCAGGAGGCAGCCGAAAACGACCTCGTCGTGCGCAACGACCGCTTCCTCGCCCTGGGCCTCAACCCCACGACGCTGACCGAAGGTCTGCTCGAGGAGGTCCGCCTCATCGCCAGCAAGTACCCCGACCGGGTCGACCCGTCCAAGATCGTGGCCCGTTCGGTATGGCGCAAGGGCATGCCGGTATCGCCCGACCTCCAGGTCGTCCCCCTCGGGCCCTAGCCCCCGTCCCGGGCCGCCACGTCCCCGGTGTACGCCCGGTCGATGTGGTTGACGGTAAAGCCCAGTTCGACGTAGAGCTTCAAGGCGGGCACGTTGGTCGCGTCCACGTACAGCATGGCCTCGGGTAGTGCCCGGGCCGAGAGGTAGTCGAGGCCCGCCAGCGTGAGTTCGCGGCCGAGCCCGTGGCCGGAAAAATCAGGATCCACCGCGATCACATAGATCTCCCCAAGAGACGAGCCCCCGGCATGGTGGACCTTGGTCCAGCAGAAACCGGCCAGGCGGCCCTCACGGTGGTGGAGCAAGAAGCCTTCCGGGTCGAACCAGGGCTGGACCTCCCGTGCCTTCAGGGTCTCCTCGGTCCATCCCCCCTGTTCGGGGTGCCGGTGGAAGGCCCGGTTGTTCACCTCCAGCCACGCCTGTTCGTCCTGGCCCGGCCGGAACGGGGTCGTGGTGATGGACGCATGTGCCTCCGCCGGAAGGTGCCGGCGCATCTGGTAAAGAGCCCGGCCCGCCGACAGCCCCACGGCCTTGGCCATCCTTTCGTGGTAGGGGGCGGGCCGGCTCACCCAGAGGTGCAGGTGGCCGCCGCCCTCGGCGGCTATGAGATCGATGGCGCCGTTGACCAGGTCGTCGGCCACCGTGTTCCCGGGAGTCCGGTGGTGAGGGTCGACCACTACCTCGAGGGCCCAGCTAGCGTGACCGGCGCCTGCGTTGTCCCCCAGGCTGACCTGGGCGTAACCCACCGGGTGAGGATGGTCAGGTTCCCACGCCACCAGGCCGGCAAATCCTTCCCGTCCTCCCTGCACCAGGTCCAGCCAGGCGTGCTCGCCCAGGGCGGGGTGGGCGTCCGCATCGCTGGCGGCCGCCAGTAACTCAGTGACCGCAGCCAGTTCGTCCTCGTCGAGGGTGCGCTTCACCTGGATCTGGTGCACGTCATCGAAGTTAGCGGCGCTGCACCTAATGCGGACCGATAACGGCGCCCCCCGCCCCCAGGTGGTCCGGGCGCTAGCCTCCGTGGCTGTGGCGAAGCAAGCCCCGGCACGGGCCAGAACGCCTGCGGGCCGGGTCAGGCTGACCGCGGCCCGCCTGGCTCAGGAGTACCCCGGCACCGCGGCCGAGCTGTGCGAGCTCGATTTCTCGGGCCCGTGGCAACTGCTGGTGGCGACGGTTTTGTCGGCCCAGACGACCGACGAACGGGTCAACTCGGTGACGCCGGCGTTGTTTTCGCGATACCCGGCTCCCGAGGATCTGGCCCTGGCCGACCCGGCCGACGTGGAGGCCCTCATCCGGCCGACGGGCTTCTTCCGGGTAAAGGCGAAGAACATAGTCGCCCTGGCGGGCGCCATGTGCGAACATTTCGACTGCCAGGTGCCGACCCGCATAGAGGACCTCGTCACGCTGCCCGGAGTGGGCCGCAAGACGGCCAACGTCGTGCGCAGCGTGGCCTTCGGATTGCCGGGCCTACCCGTCGACACTCACGTCGGCCGGTTGAGCCGGCTGCTGGCTCTCAGCGGCCAGAGCGGTCCCGAGAAGGTCGAAGCCGACCTGGGCGCGGCTTTGCCCAGCCGGGAGTGGGGAGCGCTGAGCCTGCGGATGATCCTTCACGGCCGGCGGGTGTGCATAGCCCGGCGCCCCCGTTGCGCCGAATGCGTGCTGGCCTACTTTTGCCCCTCGGCTGCCTTGCCGCTACGGCCTTAGCCGGGGTGCGGCGACCAAGCGCTCCAGGCGCCGGCTGGCCACGCCCAGGGTGCGCTCGACTTCGAGCAGGTCCGACCCGTAGCGCTCTTGGTCGGCGGGGGACAGCTCGGCCAGGATGCGGGTGACCCGCCGCTTCAGTTCTTCGAGGGTGCTCGACACAGCGGTAAGTTCGGCGCCGACGCTCATGGTGCCCCAGCTTGGCAGAAGACCGGGCCGCATGACGAAGGCTGAATTGGGGACGGGGGCCGGCTCCCGCCCTGGCTAGCATCATGGCCATGGCCAAGCTACTTACGCGCCTCGACTTGCGCGGCGGGCCAGGAGACCTCGCCGACCTCAAGGCCCGGCTGCCCGCCCCCAAGGCCGGCGGCCAGGGCCCGGTCCGGGCCGTACGGGAGATACTCGCCGCCGTCAAAGAGGGCGGGGACGCGGCCGTGGCCGAACTGACCAGGCGCTTCGACGGCGAGCTGCCGGTGTCGCTGCGGGTGCCGCCCGACCAGGTGAGGGCAGCGGCGGCCCAGGTCGACGCCGAGCTGCGCCACGCCCTCGAAGAGGCAGCCGGCGCCATCAGGAGTTTCCACGAGGCGGAGCGGGCCGCCCACCGGGGCTTCGAGCACAGCAGCGAGCACGGCGTGATCACTCGCGAGCTGCTCGTGCCGGTGGGCCGGGCCGGCTGTTATGTCCCGGGCGGGCGGGCCCCCCTGGCGTCGACCGTACTGATGACGGTAATCCTGGCCCAGGTGGCCGGCGTGGAAGAAGTGGCAGTGTGCTCGCCGCCCGGTCTCGATGGGCGGGTGGCGACCGCCGTCCTGGCCGCGGCGGCGGTGGCGGGCGTGGAAGAGGTCTATGCCGTGGGTGGCGCCCAGGCCATCGCCGCCATGGCCTACGGCACCGAGTCGCTCCGACCGGTCGACGTCATAGTCGGTCCCGGCAACCTTTACGTGGCGACGGCCCAACGCCTGGTGGCCGAGGAGGGTGTCGTGGGCGTGCCCTCCGCCTTCGCCGGGCCTTCCGAGGTCGTCGTGGTGGCCGATGCCAGCGCCCCGGCCACCTACGCCGCCCTGGACCTGGTCGTGCAGGCCGAGCACGGGCCGGACGGGTTGGCGTGGCTCGTGACCTGGTCCGAGGAGGTGGCGGAGGCGGTCGAGGAGGCCGTCGAGCGGTTCGTAGCCGAGTCGCCCCGGCGCAGAGAGGTGACGGCGACGCTCGAGCAGGGAGGGTGGTCGGTCCTCGTCGACGGCCCGTCACAGGCGATGGACGTTTGTAACGTGGTCGCCCCCGAACACCTCGAGCTCATCACGGTCGACCCCGAAGCCCTAGTGAGCCTGGTGCGGTCGGCCGGAGCCGTCTTCTGCGGTCCCTGGGCCCCGGCCAGCGTGGGCGACTACCTGGCTGGGCCCAGCCACGTCCTGCCCACCGCCCGCAGTGCCCGTTTCTCGAGCGCTCTCAGCACCCAGGACTTCCTGAAGCGGGTGCACGTGGTCAGCCTGGACGAAGCCGCCCTGCACGGGGTGGCTCCCTACGTCTGCGCCATCGCCGAGGCGGAAGGGCTCGCCGCCCACGCCGGCTCGGTGCGGCACCGGGAGCAGGCGCCGGCCCAGGGACCGCGTTGACCCCGCCCGCCGGCCTGGCCCGTCCCCTGCCCCCGCCCCGGGCCGACCTGGGCCTGCGGCAGGGTTATCACTCGCCCCAGGTGCCGGTCGAGGTCCGGCTCAACACCAACGAGTCGCCCTACCCGCCCCCGCCTGAGTGGCTGGAGGCTCTGGTGGCCCAGGCCCGCAACATCGCCTTCAACCGCTACCCTGACCGCGCCGCCCGGGGGTTGCGCGAAGCGCTGGGCCAGTGGCACGGAGTGCCGCCCGAACAGGTCTTTGCCGCCAACGGTTCCAACGAGGTCCTGCAGTCGGTATGCCTCGCCTATGGGGGCGCCGGGCGCAAAGCGGCCATGTTCGAGCCCACCTATGCTCTGCACGCCCACATCGCCCATTTGACGGGGACGGGGCTCGTCCAGGGCCAGCGGCGCCCGGATTTCACTCTCGACGTCACCGCCGCCACAGAACTGCTGGAACAGGAAGACCCTGCCGTTGTCTTCCTGTGCTCTCCCAATAACCCGACCGGTTTGGCCGAGGACGCGTCTACGGTTTCGTCGATCGTCGCCGCCACCGCCGGCCTGGTGGTGGTGGACGAGGCTTACGGCCAGTTCGCCTCGTGGTCGGCGCTCGAACTGGTGGCCGAGGGCGTCCCCTTGGCGGTGGTGCGCACCTATTCCAAGACGTGGTCGATGGCCGGGCTGCGCCTGGGTTACCTCATCGGTCCGTCCGAGGTCGTCAAGGCGTTGGAGCGCGTCGCCCTGCCCTACCACCTGGACGCCCTCAAGCAGGCGGCGGGGCGGCTGGCGCTGGGGTTCTCGGCCCAAATGGAACACCGGGTGGCCTCGGTGGTGGCTGAGCGCGACCGCCTGGTGGCGGCGCTGTCCCGCATGCCCGTGCAGGTCTGGCCGTCCCAGGCCAATTTCGTGCTGTGGCGGCCGCGCCAGCGCCGCGGCCAAGAAGTTTGGCAAGGATTGGTGGCGCGTTCGGTGCTGGTGCGCGACACCTCGAGTTGGCCCGGCCTGCAAGGTTGCCTGCGCACGACGGTGGGCACCAGGGAGGAAAACGACCGGTTCCTCTCCGCTCTGGCCGAGGTGCTGGCATGACCCGAGGTGCGGGCGCGAGCAGCGGGCGGCAAGTGCACAAAGAGCGCACCACCAGGGAGACGTCTATTTCCGTGGATCTCAGGGTCGACGGGACCGGTCGGGTGGGCGTGGCGACGGGGCTGCCGTTTTTCGACCACATGATCTCCCAGCTCGGCCGGCACGGCGGTTTCGACCTGGAGGTGACGGCGCAGGGCGATCTGGCCGTCGACGCCCATCACACGGTGGAGGACGTGGGCATCGTCCTGGGCGAGGCGCTGCACGAGGCGCTCGGCGACAAGGCCGGCGTGACCCGCTACGCCGAGATCGCCGTACCGCTGGACGAGGCCCTCATCGAGGTGGCGCTGGACCTTTCGGGCCGGCCCTTCCTGGTGTACGAGATCGACCCCGGTGCCGGGGGGGAGGCGTACCCGCTCGGAGACCCGCCTTTCGACCCCCAATTGGCGGAGGAGTTCTGGCGCGCCTTTTGTACCAGTTCCGCCATAACCCTGCACATGTCCATGCGCCGCGGCCGCAATACCCACCACATACTCGAGGCGTCCTTCAAGGCCGTGGCCCGCGCGCTTCGCGACGCCGTGCGGGTCGAAGGCGGCGGGGTGCCTTCGACCAAAGGGGCCCTGGGCTGAAATGGGGCCGTTCATCGCCGTGGTCGACTACGGCATAGGCAATTTGCGTTCGGCCGAAAAGGGTTTGGGCAAGGTGGGGGCCGACGCCGCGTTGGTCACCAGCCCGTCCGACATCGAGGCCGCGGACGGGGTGGTGCTGCCCGGGGTGGGGAATTTCGGCTGTTGCGCGCAAGCTCTGGCCGCCAGCGGGCTGTGGGCGGCCACGCTGGCGGCGGCGAGATCAGGCCGGCCGTTCCTCGGTATTTGCGTCGGCATGCAGCT
>PMLI01000278.1 GCA_003158835.1 Acidimicrobiaceae bacterium | reverse complement strand
CCGTCACAGCAGCCTCCCGACTGGAAGAACATGAGGGGGCCCCGCTGCTCCTTGAGCCGGGCGATCGCTTCGAGCGCAGCCGGCGTCGCCACGACGCTAGCCTCGGCCGCGGAAGCTCGAGGGCACATTGCGCTTAGAACAGCCCGAGGGGCTTGGTGCTGTAGCTCACCAGCAGGTTCTTGGTCTGGCTGTAGTGCTCCAGCATCATGCGGTGCGTTTCACGCCCGACCCCGGAGATCTTGTAGCCACCGAAGGCGGCGCCGGCGGGGTACAGGTGGTAGCAATTGGTCCAGACCCGCCCGGCCTGGACCGCTCGGCCCATGCGGTAAGCGAGGTTGCCGTTGCGCGTCCACACCCCGGCCCCCAGGCCGTAGAGGGTGTCATTGGCGATCTTCATGGCATCGGCCTGGTCGGTGAACGAGGTCACCGACACCACCGGGCCGAAGATCTCCTCCTGGAACACCCGCATCCCGTTGTGGCCTCTTAGCACCGTCGGCTCGAAGTAGTAACCGCCCGCGAACTCGCCATCCATGGACTTGCGGTGGCCGCCGATCAGGCACTTCGCGCCCTCCTGCAGCCCGATATCGACGTAGGAGCCGATCTTTTCGATCTGCTGGGTCGACACCTGCGGCCCGAGCTGCGTCGACAGGTCGAGCGGGTTGCCCTGCTTGATATGGCGGATCCGGTCCAGGCAGCGCTCCATGAACTCGTCGTAGATCGACTCCTGGATGAGCGCTCGGGACGGGCAGGTGCAGACCTCGCCCTTATTGAAGGCGTACAGGACCAACCCTTCAACCGCCTTGTCCAAGAACTCGTCATCTTCGGCCATGACATCAGAGAAGAAGATGTTCGGCGACTTCCCTCCGAGCTCCGTCGTGGACGGAATGATGTTCTGTGCCGCGTACTGCATGATCAGGCGCCCGGTGGCCGTCTCGCCTGTGAACGCGATCTTGGCGATCCGGGGGTTGGAAGCGAGGGCCTTGCCGACCTCTGCGCCAGGGCCGGTGATGATGTTGAGGACCCCAGGGGGCACGACATCATTGATGACCTCGGCCAACTTGAGGATCGACCACGGGGTGGGCGAGGCCGGCTTGATCACCGAGCAGTTCCCGGCGGCCAGGGCCGGGGCGAGCTTCCAGGCCGCCATTAGCAGCGGGAAGTTGAAGGGGATGATCTGGCCTACAACGCCCAGCGGCTCGTGAAAGTGGTAGGCGACTGTGTCCTTGTCGATCTCGGTGCTCGTCCCCTCCAGCATCCGGGTGGCGCTGGCAAAGTACCGGAAGTGGTCCGCCGCCAGAGGGATGTCAGCGGCGAGCGTTTCTCGCACCGGCTTGCCGTTGTCCCATGTCTCGCTCACGGCGAGCATCTCGAGGTTTGCCTCGATGGCGTCGGCTATCCCGTTCAGGGCCCTCGCCCTCTCGGTGAGGGACGTCTCGCCCCATTCCGCCTTGCTGGCGTGGGCGGCGTCGAGCGCCAGCTCGACGTCCTCGGCCGTCGAGCGGGCCACCTCGCAGAACGGCTGGCCCGTCGCCGGCGCACGGTTGACCATGTACTCGCCCTTGACAGGCGCCACCCAGTGACCGCCAATAAAGTTGTCGTAACGGGCCTTTACTTCGACCACGCTGCCGGGGCGGCCTGGCGCCTCGTAGACCTTGCTCGATGCCGGCGTATTCGTTGTCACTGCCATCGCGATCCTCCCATCTGTCTGTCGGCCTGGGCGGTCGCTGAGCGAATACGCCAGCACCGTCAACGGGCCGTCGCTTCTGCGGCCCACACGATAGGACGACAGAAATCCCAGGGAATAGGGCCAAAGGGCCCGGGCGTGCCAAACCGGCGTCCCACTGGATAACTCGAGTCGTCGCGGCCAAGACCTCGAGCCCAGTTAACGCCCATCGATCACCCAGCGGTGCTTCGGAAGCGCCTCGGCGCCAGATGGCGCCAAATAGGTCTTGACATGGCACCATCATGATGCCATGATGGTGCCATGGACCTGCGGCAGTATGTCGACAACATCCACCAGCAGCTCGCGGTGGCCGCCGAGACCGGCGGTGATGAAGCCCGGGCCGTGGCCGAACGCCTCGTCGCACCTCTGGACGCCGCGGTCCGTCTCACTTTGCAGGACGTGCTGGTGGCGGCGGCGGAGGAGATCACCCGCGAGCTGGCGCCTGGCTCGGTCGAGTTGCGCCTGCGCGGGCGTGACCCCGAGTTCGTGGTGACACCACCACCCACTGATCCTCCCATCGACGACGCGGCCAGCGGCGGTCACGGCGACTCTCGCAACGCCAAGCCGGATGCCGCGCCCGCGGCTTGCCTGGAGGGCGACGAGGCGGCGATGGCGCGGATCAACCTCCGGATGCCGGACCAACTGAAGGCCCGAGTGGAGCGGGCCGCCAACAGCGAAGGGCATTCGGTGAACTCCTGGCTGGTGCGAGCAGCCGCGGCCGCCCTGGAACGGGCTGAGCCGGGCCCTCGCGGGGGACGACGCGCCGCCATGGGCGCCCAGCGCTACACGGGCTGGGCGCGCTAGCCGCTAGCGCGCCCAGGCCGGCGCCCGCGCTCGCCGCCATGTCCCGCCGAACGGCGCGAAACGAACAGCTCGAAACCGACCTGAAGGAGACTCAGATGCCTACGTTCGACACTCCCCAACCCATATCGGTCGTCATGGAACTTGGAGTGGGCGACATCCGGATCAACGCAAGCGACCGCACCAAAACCACCGTCGAGGTCCGCCCGAGCGACGGCGCCCGGAAGTCCGACGTAGCTGCGGCCGAGCAGGCTCAGGTCGAGTACGCCGGTAACAGGCTCGTGATCAGGGCACCGAAGGGTTGGCGGAAGTACAGCTTGCGAGGTGGCCACGAGTCGATCGACGTGGAGATCGCATTGCCGGCAGGCTCCCATGTCAGGGGTGAGGCAGGCATAGCGGCATTGCGCTGCACAGGTCGCCTAGGCGAGTGCCGCTTCAAGACCGGTCTCGGGGAGGTCCGGCTCGACCAGGCGGGCCCGGTACAACTCACGACCGGCGCCGGCGACATCAACGTGGAGCGAGCCTTAGAACATGCCGAAGTCACCACTGGCTCTGGCGCCGTACACGTCGGCCGCGTCACCGGCACGGCGGTGATCAAGAACTCCAACGGGGACACCTGGATCGGCGAGATCACCGGCGACCTCCGCGTGAACGCGGCCAACGGCAAAATTTCTGTAGACCAGGCGCAAGCCTCCGTCGCCGCCAAGACCGCCAATGGCGACGTCTGCCTCGGCGAAGTGGCTCGTGGCGCCGTCCTCGCCCAGACGGCCTGCGGCCGGGTCGAGGTCGGGATCCGCGACGGCGTCGCCGCCTGGCTGGAGCTCAACACGAGCTACGGCCACGTGCACAACAGCCTGGACGCCGCAGAGCGGCCCGGCCCTGGCGAGGACGCGGTTGAAGTACGGGCCCGCAGCTCGTTTGGTGACATCACCGTCCATCGCTCCCCGGCCAACGGCCCCCCAAAGGACGTGCCGTGACCGCCCGCCGAGCGCGACGGCGCGGGCCAACTGACGACCGTGATGACCTTCGTCCCGACGGCGCTCTCCGCTGGCCGCGGTTGGCTGCAGCTTGCCCGCGAAGTTAGTGACGGCAGGACGGCCGGGCCCGGTTTGATGGACAGGACGCGCAACTATCCGGGCCGGCCCCCACCCCGGGCGGCCCAACCGCCCGGGGCCCGTCACGCAAGCGCTTGTGCTCTAACAGACCCCGATTGAGATAGCTCGGCCAAGTTCTTCTAAAAAAGGACCGCAAGCGCTTGCGCCTGCCGCCGCCATTGGCTACCATCGCCATCCGAGGCAAGCCGGGCCGGGGAACAGGGGCCTGGCCGAGGGACAGCCAACCGGGGAGGGATGGCATGGCCAAGGCGACGATCGAGGAGGTTGCAAACCTCGCGGGAGTCTCGCCATCGAGCGTGTCCCGCTCGCTTCGCGACGTCGGCGGCGTCTCGGCCAAGACGACCGAGCGCGTCCGGGCCGCGGCCGAGCAGCTCGGCTACAGCGCCTCACCCGCCGCTTCCCGGCTCGCCACCGGGCGTACCGGGACATTGGCAATCGTAATGCCCAACCTCACCAGATGGTTCTTCGCCGAGCTGCTCGGCGGTGTCGAGCAGGTCGTACGCGAGGCCGGCCTCGACCTCCTCGTCCATAACCTGGGCGACACCGAGACACGCCAGGGCTACTTCTCCTCTGGGCTGCTGCGCAAGCGCGTCGACGGTGTCCTCTTGGTCACGTTGGCTCTGACCGAGCCCGAGATCGACGCCCTGATGGCGCTCGACGTCCCCGTCTGCATGGTCGGGACCGATGTCGAAAGCTTCTCGAGTATCAGGATCGACGACGTCCAAAGCGCGTCCACCGCCGTCCGCCACCTTGTGAACCTGGGCCACCGGCGGATCGGCCTGATCTCGGGAGCGCCCGACGAGCCCATGCACTACACCGTGCCCGTCCATCGCCGCCTCGGCTACCGCGCCGCCCTCGAGGCGGCGGGGATCCCGGCCGACCGCGACCTCGAGGTGCACGGCGACTTCACCATCAGAGGTGGGGACGAGGCCACGACCCAGCTGCTGGGGCAAGGTGAGCTGCCCACCGCCATATTCGCCGAATCCGACGAGATGGCCTTCGGCGCGCTGCGGGCGCTCAGGCGCGTGGGCCTCCAGGTCCCGGCTGATATATCCGTGATCGGCTTCGACGACCATCCGATGGCGGAGTACTTCGATCTCACGACCATCTCCCAGGATGTCCGCGAGCAGGGACGCCAGGTCGCCCAGCAGCTGGTTGCGGCCGTGTCCCGACCTGATGGAGCACCGGTGAGGAGGCTGCACGCGCCCACCCGCCTGGTCGTGCGCGGCACTACGGCCGTCCTCGGGGCAGAGCCGCGCCGGGCACCGTCTCTGGCCGGCAACCGCACCGTCCCCGGCCAAGGGGCACAGCATCAAAGTCCGGACAAGGGCCGCCGCGGGTCAGGGCCCCCCGCCCTCGCCCGGCAATCGGCGACGGACCAGAAAGAAAGGAGAGGCCAGCGCCCGCTGGCGACGTGAAACGACGATTAGGGGGCGGATCCTGCAGCCCCAGAAACCCAAAGAGAAAGGAAAAAAAGCAAACATGAAGCTTCTATTGTCAGAGGGCCCGGGAAAGCGCGCCAGCGCCCCCCGGAGGATAGGACGTTCGAGGATGCTGGCGACAGCCGCCGTCGCCTTGAGCGTGGCGAGCTTCGGTGCGGCACCGAGTGCCTCGGCCAGTGCCAAGAACTCCTCATCCGTGACCACCATCACCTGGTGGGCCAGCCCCATTTCGACCAGCGGCGGGCCAGACCTGCGCAAGGTGCTGGTCGCCGACTTCGAGAAGGCCTACCCCAATATCAAAGTCAGCCTGCAGACGGCTCCGACGGACACTGATACCAACCGGGCCGACCTGGTGACCACCATTTCCGGTGGCGCCACCACGCCCGACGTGTTCATGGGCGACGTCATATGGCCTGGCCAGTTCGGGGCGCATTCCTTGGCCCTACCGCTCTCCAAGTACCTGCCCAAGAGCTTCTTTTCCCGCTTCGCGTCCGGCTTGGTGGCCGGTGCCAGCTACGGGGGCCAGGTCTACGGAGCGCCGTTCTTCCAGGACCAGGGCTTCTTGTTCTACCGCACCGACCTGTTGAAGGCGGCCCACATGGCTGTGCCCAAGACGTGGCAACAGCTGGCGTCCGATGGCACCGCCCTGGCAAAGGCGGGCAAGGTCAAGTACGGCTTCGTCTGGGAGGGTGACGCCTACGAAGGTGGCACCTGTGACTTCATGGAGTACTACGCCGACACCGGCGGCCAGGTGCTCAATTCCTCCGACACCGCCTCCGTGCTCAACGTGGGCGACGTGACCAAGGTGCTCACCTTCATGCGTTCCCTGGTTTCCTCGGGGGCTTCGCCGGCCTCCGTGGACACGTTCCAGGAGCCCCAGGCCCAGAACGCGTTCCAAAACGGTCAGGCTGCCTTCCTGCGCAACTGGGACTACGCCTACTCGTCGTCGCAGGCCACCGGGTCCAAGGTGATCGGCAAAGTCGGGGTGGCCCCGCTGCCCACCTTCGCCGGCCAGTCTTACCCGGGGTACTCCAACATCGGGGGCTGGAACCTTTACATCAACCCTCACTCGAAGAACACAAGCGCGGACACCACCTTCATCAACTACATGACCGGCACCCAAGCCGAAACGGTGATGGCCACCCAGTTCTCCGAGATCCCCACTAACGCTGCAGTCAGGGCCAACCCTGCGGTGAAGAAGCTCAACCCGCCCTTTGCCGTGCTGTCCCAGACCAGGCTGGTGCCCAGGCCGGCCCAGAACCCCAACTACCCGAAGATTTCCCAGGCCATCTACACCAACATGAACTCCGCTCTGGCCGGATCGACTAGCCCGAGCTCGGCGGCCAGCGACATGGCCAGCCAGCTGAAAGCCGCTCTCACTTCGGGCGGTCTATAAACGAGGGAACTAGGTCGCCGGTGGCCGTAAAGGCCACCGGCGACCTGGCCCGCAACCACGAGGAGCACATGTTGGCATCCACCGAGTTAGCACCGAGCCCGCCGACCGTAGTTCCCGGAAAGGGGCCGCTGCCGCCTACCCACCCAGATGTGATCCGCCGTAACCTGGCCCGTCTCGGTTGGAGCTTCTCCGCCCCCGCCCTGATCGTGATCGGCGCCTTCACCATTTTCCCGATCCTTTTCTCGGTCGTGGTTTCCTTCGAGAAGGTGAACGTCACTGCCGCCGGCTTCAGCTTCATGGGCCTGACCGCTTCCAACTACTCCATCGTCGTGAAGGCCGCGCTCTGGCATCACGCCCTGTGGTTCACGACCGTCTACACCGTCGTGACGGTGGTGGCCGAAGTCGTGCTCGGCACCATGTTCGCGTTGG
>PMLI01000586.1 GCA_003158835.1 Acidimicrobiaceae bacterium | reverse complement strand
TCCCATGATGCTGGCGGGCGACACGGTTTGTCCCGTATCTAGCCAGCTCGTTGTCCGACGCTCCTAGCCACGAGCATCATGGCGTCGAGCAGCGCTCGGCGATAGGCGACGAAATTAGGCTCATGTTGCGACAGGCCTCGGCCGAGCTCGATGATCGCCTGGCGGAGCTCGACAGAGCCCTCTCGACTGATGTGCTGGCCAGGACGGGCGCGACGGGCTGGCTCGTACGAAGTCGGCACCAACCCCGCAGCGCGATAGGCGCCGGCGGCGTTGGCAAAACGGGTGGGGTCACCGATGCCAGCACCGTAGTTCGAAGCCCGGACGACCCCGATACCGGGAAGGCTCGTAAGGACGCCCGCCGGGGTGTCGGCGAGCACCTCGCCCAGGGCGACCTCTGCGGCGGCGACCTCGGCCTCGAGCTTCGAGAGCAACGACAAGTCGGCGGCCAATACCCGGCCCAGTACGGCACGCTCTGGGGCGGGAAGGCGCAGCGCCACCCGGGCCGCCTCTATGACCTCGGCAGCCTTGGGCGTCGAAAGAGCCACGCCACGGCGGCCGACAAAACGCCGCAGGCCGGCCACGCCCTGGCGCAAGGCACGGTCTGGGTCACAGATCTCAGACACGATCACTCGTCCCGCCTTGGCCCCCAGGACATCGGAGAAGCAGCCGTCCAAGCCCGGGAACACCAAGTCGAGCTGCCCGATCACCTGGTTGGCCAACGCCGCCCGCGCCGCCACCTTGCGCCGCCGGTGGGCCGCCCATGCGGCCTGGGCCGCCAAAGCGTCGGTCTTGACAGCAGGCGCCCGACCTGCGCCCCGGACCATCAGCTCGGCCATCGCCCCCAGGTCACGGGCATCGCTCTTCAGCCGCCGGAGCAGTTGCTGAGACCTCGCCTCTTTCACCGCCGCGGGGTTTAGTTCGACCACCTCGAACCCACCGGCGCGCAGCCGGGCAACCAAGGTGCGGTGGTAATGACCGGCCGATCCCACCCCGACACGCACGATCTCGGGACCGCGCACGGCTTCGGCCCGAGCGACCGCTGCTGCCAATGACGCGAACCCGGTTTCGGTCAGGCCGAACTCGAACGGTGCCACCACGATTTCCCCGTAGTGGTCGGCAACGAGCGCCATCGCCATTGACTTGCCCACATCGACCGGCACGACCAAGCACCGGGCCGGGTCACAGCCGCGTACCCTCGCCATGAACTGAGCCTGGAGCTGACCACCAACATGACGCCATCGGAAGGACTTCCTCTCAAGAAAAGGAACGGTTACCGTCCTTACTCTGAGGCATCCCCAACCCAGGTTGAGGGACCCTACCGAAGGTGTACCAGCTTAATACGGACGATTGGGCGAAGACCACGGTGAGGACGGGGTGCCGTGGATGGGGACAATGACCTGGCCGTGGTCGTCCCCGCCGGCGACCACGTAGTAGGACGCGAGTTGCAGCCGGGCTTCCAAGCCGGTGATTATCAACGTCTTCGGAGCGGGGCTGACGGCATCGCCGTAACGCTCGTGGAGGCGCTCGTCCCCGCCCCGCGACACCCCAGACGATCAGGCGGTCCCGCTCAACTACGGTTGAACAGACAGGTCCTGGCGCTACGGAGGTGGCACCGAGTGTTGCTGTTCGGAGGAGACTACAACCCGGAACAATGGGACGCGCCGACGTGGGCCGAGGACGTCGCCCTGATGCGTGAGGCGCGCGTCAACGCCGCGACCGTCGGGGTCTTTTCCTGGTCTTGCATCGAGCCACGCGAGGGTAGCTACCGCTTCGACTGGTTGGACGCCACGTTCGAGCGGCTCCACAACGCCGGCGTTGCCGTCATTCTCGCCACGCCCACGGCATCACCGCCTCCATGGTTCAGCCTCGCCCACCCGGACGCCCTACCTGTCCGGGCCGACGGCACGCGGCTCGTCCATGGCAGTAGGGACACGTACTGTGCCGCCGCTCCCTCTTACCGACAGGCCGCTGCCCGCGTAGCAACCAAGCTGGCCGAGCGCTATGCCGGGCACCCGGCGCTTGTCCTATGGCACGTCCACAACGAATACGGGACTATGTGCTGGTGCGACCATGCAGCCACCGGGTTCCGGACATGGCTCCAGCAACGGTACGGCCCGGCGCAACAGGGTCTCGATGAACTAAACGAAGCATGGGGCACCGCCTTCTGGAGCCAGCGTTACGGGGACTGGGAAGAAGTCCTTCCCCCACGAGCCACGCAGTGGCTGGCAAACCCATCCCAAACGTTGGACTTCCGGCGCTTTTGGTCGAGCGAGCTCCTCCGCGCCTTTGTCGAGCAGCGGGACGCGATCCGGGCCCACACTCCTGCCATCCCGGTGACAACGAACTTCATGCTGTCCGATACCCCTGTTCTCGACTTGTGGGAGTGGGGCCGAGAAGTTGATGTCGTCGCCATCGATCACTACCCCAACAGCCGAGGAAGCAGCGCTTACGATCAGATCGCTCTTGCCGCCGACATGGCGCGTTCGATCAACCAGGGTCGACCATGGCTCGTGATGGAACAGGCTGCAAGCACGACCGTCGAGGACCACGCGGTCGTGCACCGCCCTCCGGGCCGAACCCTTCTCGATTCGCTGGCCTACATCGCCCATGGCTCCGACAGCGCCTTGTTCTTCCAATGGCGCGCGTCACGGGCTGGGGCCGAAATGTACCACTCGGCCATGGTCCCTCACGCTGGGCCCGACACCAGGATATTCCGGGAGATAAGGAGCCTCGGCCACGCGCTGGAGGACCTCAACGAGGTTTCCGGGAGCACAACCGACGCCGAGGTGGCGATCGTGCTCGACTTCGACTCGTGGTGGGCGATTGAAGCTCGGCGTGTACTTCCTGCTCGGGTGCAGTACCTGGACGGTGTGCGGGCCGATCATCGAGCCGTGACGTTCGCCGGCCATCTTTGTGACTTCGTTCCGGCGGACGGGGACTTCTCTCGCTACAAGCTAGTGATCGTCTCAAATACCTACGTGCTCTCAGACGAAGCGGCGCACGGGATGCACCAGTATGTCCGCAATGGGGGCTGCATGATCGTCACTTGCTTGAGCGGGGTCGTCGACTCGTCGAACACAGTTCGTCTGGGTGGCTACCCTGCTTTGTTGCGTTCGCTGCTGGGCGTGCGCGTGGAGGAGTTCCATCCCCTGGCCCGAGGCGAGCTCGTGCCGCTGTGCGGGGGCGGTTACGGGTCGGTCTGGAGCGAACGCCTCGAAGCCCACGGTGCCGACGTCCTCGACCGCTACGAGACCGGGGATCTTGCCGGTGGCCCTGCCATTACCGGACGGGCAGCTGGGAGCGGCTACGCGTGGTATGTATCAACCCGGCTCTCCGACGAGCGCAATAACTTGCTCGTGCTCGATGCGTTGGCCGCAGCCGGCATAACGCCCGCGCTCGCAAAGTTGGGCCCGGCCGTGCACGGCCTGCTCCGGCGCAAAGGCTCCGGGCACTCCTGGCAATTCTGGCTGAACTATGGGGACACGACAGTTGATGTGCCAACACGCGGCTATGACTTGTTACTCCATCGTCCCGTCCCCGCCCGCGTGGAGCTGCTGCCCGGCGCAGCAGTGGTCGTGCGCCAAGACGGCGCCCCCTGAGGGAGCCCGTGAACCCCCCCAACAAGGACACCGGGTCAGGCCCGCTACTGCGATTTCAGCGCCCTCGAGCGCGACCAGCATTAGGGGTCACGCGACAACGCCGACCCGCCTCCCACTCGAGCTAGACGCCAGCGCGGCCATCACCATAGCGAAGCTCTTGATGTTGTCCCTGCACTCGTTCATTGGCGGCTCCCCCGTTCGCAGCGCCCTCACGAAGTCACCTAGGCAGGCCGCGATACCCTCCCCCGGCATCGGGACCGGTGCCGCTTCGATGCGCTCCAGAGCCGCGCCCTTCTCGCCCCCCATCCGGACTTCGGCGACCGGGTTGTTCGACCCGTCCCATTTGGCACTCCCGAAGGCTCCGACGGCGCGCCACTCCGCCTCCCAGGACGTCTCGAGGCCCTCAGCACACCAGCTGCCCCGATAGCTGAACCGGATCCCAGCGCTGAGTTCGAAGTTCGCTGTAGCCGACGCCGCGCCCCGGTACCAGCTCCACGACGGGTTGAACTCGTTACAATACACGCTAACGGCATCGGCACCGGTAATGTAGCGGGCGGCGTCAAAGGTGTGGACTGCCATCTCTAACAGTAGCGGGCTCGCCATCTCGTCCCGGAACCCTCCAAAGTGGGGGGCAGCGTAGAACTCGGCGCTCAGCTCACCGATGCCCCCGAAATGGTCCGCCACCAACCCCCTGAAAGCAACGAGGCCGGGATGGTAGCGCCGGTTCTGGCTCACCACGAACAAGGTCGCCGTACGCCGCGAGCACGCTACGAGGTCTCGCGCCTCATCAAGGTTGGCTGCCATGGGTTTTTCGCCCAGCACGGCGACACCTCGTTCCAGGCAGCGCCGAGTGACCTCAAAGTGGGCTTCGGGAGCGGTCACGTCCACGACGAAGTCCGGTGAGCACTTCGCCAGCGCCACCTCCAGGTCGTCCTCTATGGCCACGTTCGCCAGACCGACCGCCTCAACACCCTCAACCACCCGGCCCTTCACCAAATCGACCCAACCCACCAGCGAGACATCGGGGTTGTCGGTGATCGCCCTCGCCCAGGTCCTTCCCATACCGCCGGCACCGACGAGGACGGCGCGCCGCGGCCTCACCTACTCCCGCCCGGGTAAGCACCGCGGATATAGGAATCGATCCATCCCTCTTCCATGTTCTCGATCTGGTACGGTGAGGCCAGCGGCCCACCCGCTCGATGGGCCCAGACGACTGCGTTCGCCAACACCCTCTGCACTACCGCGTGATGGTACACCGGGTAGTCCTGGTCCCCCGGGCCGAAATAGAAGATGCGCCCTGCACCACGGTAGAAGCAGCAACCAGAACGGAATACTTCCCCACCGCTGAAGCTCGAAATGAACACGAGCTCGTCTGGCTGCGGAATATCGAAGAACTCACCATACATCTCTTGGGCTTCAATCCCGAAGACGGGTGNNTTTGGCTTCAATCCCGAAGACGGGTGGCACCCCATGTGCGATCTCGTGGCCCGGGTTCACCGTCCAGACCAGTTCCCGCTCCCCGATTGAACGCCACCGCAAATTGCAGCTGGTCCCCATGAGGGACCGGAATATTTTCGAATAGTGGGCCGAGTGCAGCACGAGCAGGCCCATGCCTTGGAGGACACGCTGCTTCACTCGCTCCACGACCTCGTCCGCCACCTGGTCATGACCGATGTGGCCCCACCAGGTGAGCACATCCGTCGTCCCCAACACCTCATCGCTCAACCCGTGCTCCAGTTGGTCCTGCGTGACGCTCCGGACAGCCGCCCGCTCGCCCAAATACTCGCTAATACCGGCCGCGATCGTCGCGTGCATGCCTCCCGGGTAGAGTTCCTGGACAAGTTTGTCCCGCTTCTCGTGGAGGTTCTCTCCCCACACCGTCACTCGTATGGCCGCTTGGCCGTCTGCCTGGCTCACTGGTCTCCTCTCTCCATATCACAATTCAGGCCCATTGCCCGGATACCCGCAGGGGCGCGTCTTCGCGTAAAAGCACGCACACCTCACCCGGCACGAGCCCGCTGCTGGATAGCACCTCGGCCCCTTCCACGTGAGCACCAACCGCCCCAGGAGGAAACCCTACCCTCACTACGCCCGCCGTTCGAGCAGACAACCGCGCCTCGAACCCCACCTCGTCCCACTCGATGTGTTCGAAGGTTATTGAACCGCGACCACGCGCCCCGCTAAGCGAACCCCGGCGCCAACTGGCCGGGCGCGCCGGCAGCAGCTTCACCTTCCCCTTCTGGCTCTGCACCACCATTGCCAACATCAGCGCCGGCAAGCCACCACAGGCGTCCACGTTGAAGATCTCCCCAGGCTCGTGCGTCGTTGTCAGCGCCGGTCGCCAGAACCGGGTCGACACCATAAGCAATGCCTGCTCTGCTTCGTCCGCCATCCCCAAGTGCGCGGCGGCAATGCCAAGCTGGCAAAGACCGAAAGCTGACTCCCCACCCCGGCTACGAGAACGCTGCCAGCGTAGCCTCCTACGAACGGCTTCGCGCGCCGCCTCCCACAATCGCTCGTCTCCAGAGATTTCTGGATCGACTTCGTACATCACCGGGTACAGGTGGGATGAATGGCGATGCTCGTAGTTATCCTCAAACCTCGGATCTATCCACTCCGCCAGGGCGCCCTCGTCGTTGACCCGGTACCTCGGAAGCCGGGCCACGAAACCCGCCCACTTGCTGAGCAAGCCCGCGTCAACTCCCAGAAGCTCGCCACACGTCACCAAATTACGGTACAGATCCTTCGCAACTGCCACATCCATCGTCGCGTCGCAACACGCCTGAGCCCCGGTATTCCTGGGCGCGTTCTCAGGTGAGTACGAGGGACAAAAATGCAAAGCCCCGGCGTCGTCGGTAACCATAAAATCCTCCCAAAAGCGGCCCGCTTCCTGCATAAATGGGAAGGCCCGCTCCGCCAGGAACTCCCGGTCCCCTGTATACTGCCAGTAGTCGTAATAGAAGCGGGCGCACCACCCCGCACCGGCCGTCCAAAACGTCATCGGCCACTCCGAATCGAAATGGTTCTGGAACCCATGCGTCGACATCCGGGAAGGGACATAAATACCACGGCACCCATAAAGCGCTTTCGCGTTCTCCCGGAACTCATCCATGTGGGCTTCCAAGAAATCGAAAAGGGGAAGCAGCATCTGCGGAGGCCCGGAAGGCAGCACCGCGGCCAGAGCCATCTGCAGGTTCGCATTCAACGTATAGTCGTCCGACCACGGAGGCGTCCACGTGCCACCCCAGACGCCTTGGAGAGTCGGAGGCAGTTCGCCGCAGCTGTCCGCGATCCGGGCCCTGCCGGCATAGAACTGCCTCTCTAACAGGGCGAAGCCGGCATGCGGCTCGACGGCCGTACCCTCCTGCCCACGGGCGCCCTCAACGGCACCGCCGAGGCGGAAACCCACTTCGCCCATCCACCGAGCCCGCAAGGGCACGTGGCCAGCCAGCAAACTGTCGTAGTCGGCCGTCACGGCGTCCACCTCACGACAGACTGAGCGCTCCGGGTCGCCGGGGTCGTCCTCAGTTATGACCCGGGCCCCTATCAGGACCAGGATGCGCGTTGCACCCGCCAAGACGAGAGCCCCGCCGTCTTCGGTGGCATCAACGTCGGCGACGGCCCGCAGCGCGCCGACCACGCCCCTGGCCGCCCCCGGCCACTGGCGCCTGAAGCGGGTTACATACCGCAACCGCCCCGCATCACTGTCGGTACGTTCCGGGAAGGCGCCCGCCTCCGCCACTGCCTGCTCCCTCCCGTCGTCACTGGCGAAGGCCCTCCGCACCCAAACCCGGTACGTCGTCGGCTGGGAGGTCACAATCTCCAGGGCGCAAACGCCGTGGGCGCGCGATACGAACGTCCGGTGCCTCGTGGTCCCTCCCCGAGATCCCCACGCCGTACCGATCTCGCCTGTCCCCAGGTCCTCCCAGCGTTGGTACCCGCTCACCAGCCCCTCGTGCGCCTCCGATACCACTACCTCGAAGGCAGGTACGCGGGGATCTGTCCACCGCTTGTCAGCTAACCCGGTCTGGCGCGCCAATGCCATGACGTCGTCGGCGGCACCTTGGCAATCGCCCCCCCACAGCTTCTGCCTCAGCGATGCCAGGATCTCTACCGTGGGTACCGGGGGGACCGCTTCCCAAAGCGGCAGGAAGAGCCTCTCCAGTGAGATGGTAAGAACCTCCTGGCGCGCCGTGCCCCACAACGCCGCACCCAGGCGGCCGTTGCCGGTCACCAACCCCTGCTCCCACACGTTTGCCATCAAAGCCCCGGCCTCAGCCGCCGTCCGGGCCCAACAGCGCATTCCTCAGTGGTAGGCGCCATCTATCCGACCGGCAATCGTAGACGCCGAAGTCTGTGCCAAAGTCCCAGTACGCCCAACTGGCATCCCTGCGCTCGGCCTCAGTTCTCACGCACTCGGTCCATGCCGCACGATCGCCCATCTCCGCCTTCTCGTAGGCGCCAAACTCGCCCACGAAGAGTGGCAGGCCCCTCTGGCGGGCCCACGTCGCCGCTCTTTCCAGGTCCTGGGCGACCGCGGCCCGCCCGTCCTCGACATTCCACCGCTCCCCTTCCGGCAGGTCCCGGTCCGCCACCCAATGCGCCCCTTGGTGTGTGAACTCCATCGGCGAGTAGTAGTGGACAGTCACGACGAGGTTGTCGTCTGACGGCAACTCGAGCAGTGCCAGCGCGTCGATACTGTTCCAATCGACGGGCCCGACGATCACGCCCCGTGTGGGGTTGGACTCACGCACCACCGCCAAAGCCCGGGCCGCCAAGTCGTTCCAACTCTCGTGCGTCATGGCGTACGGCTCGTTCAGGAGCTCAAAATAGACATCTTCCGATCGGCTACTGTAGCGCTCTGCCAGGCAACGCCACACAGCCAGAAACCTCTCCTGGTGGTCCGTTGCCGCCTCGCACAGCTCCTGGTAATGATGCCAATTGACGACCGTTTTGAGGCCGGCCTCAGCGGCCGCGCCTATTGCCCAGTCCACCCGGTCCACAAACGCTAGGTCGATCTCGTACGGGGGCTCGCTGGCGACGTGCACGGACCACTTCACTGGGAGCCGCACGGTGTCGAAGCCGACGGCTTTGACCATCTCGAAATACCGGCTCGTCAGTCGAAACCCCGCCTCACCTTCAGCGGCGGCGTCCAGAGCGTTCCCGAAGTTGATCCCCCGGCCCAGTGCACCACTCATATTGTCCTTCTTTCCCTTTGCTCGCTGGATCGCGCTACTCGGCGCTGGCACATAACTGCCCATTCGGACGGACCAACTGGCCTCCCCCGGCAAGCTTCCCTCGCCGCGCACGGCGCGCAGCGAGGGCGACGACGCCTTCCTCCGTCCTTCAGCTTGCAGGGGGCGGGCCAGTCACAAGGGCCCTCTACCGATCACGAACCAACAGTAAAGCCCTGTTGCTTCGCGTACGACACAAATTCTTTCTGAAGAGCGGCAAACATCTGCTTCACCGTCTCTCGTCCCTGGGCGACAAGGTCCATCGCGTTCCCGGTCTCACTGCCGGCGTAGCTAGCGAAGGGGCCGTAGCCGGAAGCGAACCCGGGATCGGGCCCAGAGTTCTCATACACCCTGTACAGCTGCTGGCTGCCCGTGAGCGGAAGCTTTTGATTGAGGAACGAACCTGACGCACTAACCGTCGTCGCCATTGGGAACAGCCCCGAAGGTGGCTTGTCCAAGAGGTTCAGCGAGGCCTTCGAGGTGTTCAGCCAAATATCGAATTCTGCCGCTTGTTTGGGGTGCTTGGTTTGGCTGGTGACGGCCTCGGGAGACCCCCCGCCGTTCATGCCGATGTTCTGCCCGGCGCTGAACTGCGGAAGGGGCGCCACCTTCCAGTCTCCGAGCGTCTTGTCCAAGGACGAACCGATGTAGCTAGGCGCCCACGCCTGGGCCAAGACCGTGAGGAGCTGGCCGTTCTGCATCTCATTGAACCACTGCGTGCTGAAATCCGGCACGGTGGCCACCAGGTGCTTGGACAGTAGCGTGTCCCAGACCGACGCGTACTGCTCCGCCGCCGGACTGGTGAAGCCCACCGACAGCTTGGTGCCGTTCAAGACGAAGTCTCTGGCGCCGGCCTGCGTCATCCCCGACAGTACGTTGACAGAATCGTTGGGCGCAAAGTCATTGATGTACACCCCCGGGTGTGCGGCCTGCAGCGCCTCGCCCTCGGTTATCATCTGCGCCCACGTTGTGGGCACTGCCAGCCCATATTTCTTCATCAATACGGCGTTGTACAGGAGCGCGTACACGCCCGAGTCCTGCGGGATGGCATACACTCCACCGTCATAGGTCACATTGTCCCAGGCATACGCGGGGAAGTCCGCCTGCACGGCGTTGGCACCGTACTGCGCCAGGTTGACCAGGTAGTGGCTGCGCTCGTAGAGGTACATCAATGAATAGTTGAACTGGGTTATGTCTGGGGCGCCTGTCCCCGTCTTCATTGCGTCCAACAGTTTCGCGAAGACGGTCGGGCCCTCGTTTAACCAGTTCACGCAGATCCCTGGGTGCGTCCTATTGAAAAGCGTCACCGCGCTGTTTATGCCCGTGACCCCTGACCAGAACGTGAGGTTCACAGAGCCCGACGAGCAGCCGTTGCTTGAGACGTTCGCAACACGGTGCGGCGTTGCCGCACCGAATGCTGCGCTGGATGTAACCAATGTCGCCGTCATACTCGTCGCGGCAACCGCAACCAGCACTTTCCGCAATCTCACTCCTCGGGTCGTCGACGGGGGTTGCCCCGAGGATCTGTCGTTCCGTGAAAGGCGCATTGCTATATACTGCCTCCTTCTTTATAGGTCTCTTCCTTGAGATATGTGTGTCTGTCGATCTCGCCCACCAGGTGCGCTGCCGCGCCGGCCTCGGCGCTGACGGTCGCGTCCCTCGGTCTATCCCACTGTGCTCCCGAGACTGAGGCCGTCTCTCCAGTAGCGCTGGAGCAGCAGGAACAACACCAACACGGGAAGGACAAAGACGATCGCTCCGGTGACGATCAGGGTGTACAGGAGCTGGTGGCTGCTCCCCACGTTCGCTCCGCCATAAGCCACCCACTGCGCCAGGCCCACGGTGACGGGCTGCAGACGTGGGTTGCTCAAGACCAGGTAGGGCAGAAGGTAGTTGTTCCAGATCGACACAATTATCAATAGGAACACGGTCACGATGGCGGGGCTCGCCAGGGGCGCCACCAGGCTACGGAAAATCCGGATTTCCCGGGCGCCATCGATCCTTCCCGCCTGCACGACAGCGAGGCAGTCGGTGCTGCTCAGGTACAACCACATCAGGAACACGCCGAAGGGGCTTACCAGGAGTGGCAGGAACACACCGAGGAGGTTGTTCGCCAGCTTCAGGTGGGCGATGAGGAAATACAGAGGGAAGGCAAGAGTTGTCCCGGGGATGGCCGACACGCCGACCAGGGAGGCTAGCAGCAACTTGCGCCCGGGGAACCGG
>PMLI01000447.1 GCA_003158835.1 Acidimicrobiaceae bacterium | reverse complement strand
GCTCCCACTAGCACCTCAAGCTAGTTTTGCCCACTCGCCCGCCAGCCCCGATTTGCGTTTGCGCAGGTCAGAGCATACGTGAAGTGCCACCAACTGACACGTCGGGACACGTTTTGCCGTGTCACTATTGCACGTTATTGCACGGCCGCACGTCGCCAGGGCGCCTTGGGGGTGAGCACGGGCTCAGGGTTCCGTCTTGTGGTCTTTGGGCGTCCCGGGCAGTATGAGTCCCGGTGCCCGAGCCCCTCTATCTCCGCGACGAGCGCCCGCCGGTAGCCCTCGCCCTCGTCAGGCTCGGACGCAACACGCTGGCCGACGCACGGCTCTTGGAGGCTTGCGAGGCGAGCTTCAGGAAGTGGGGCCTCTTCGGTTTCAGCGTCTTCGGGCTCGGCCCAGGAGGGTACGGCGAACTCGTCCGCTACGTCCCGATCTTGGCAGTGCGGCAGTGGGTGATGGAGGCGTCAACCGAAGGCCTGCTCTCCGACGGTTTCCCGGTGCTGCCGACAGCAGACCACCCGCACTGGACGGTCGTGCTGTCTGAGCCGGAACCTGCCCAGTTCGCACGCGTCAGGAGGCATTTCTCAGAGCCGAGACGCAACCCGACCTGGGTCGGTGCGACCTGACGGTACGATGAGCCTGATGGGTGACGCTCCTTACGACCTCCGCTACGACCCCAACGACGTCGGCCCTGACCTCGTCGTGGAGTGCTGGCTGCCCGACAGCCCGCGCGGAGGCGACTCCACCTTTGACCCTGTACCAGGGGACGTGGTCATGGTCGGAGACGACGAGGAGCTACCCCTGCAGGCGCGCGTTGTCCGCCGTTCTGGTGACCGTGTCTGGGTACAGGTTCACCTCCCAACCGCCGCCTCCGCCGTCGCGTAGCCACCGCCACTTCCTGTCGGTCTTGTCGTCAAACTGTCCTTGACCGGCTGACGCTCTCCTGACGCAGCAGCTAATCGACGGCTCTCTCGTCAAGCGGGCGCAACCGGCCGGAGTGCGCCTCTTCGAACGCTGCGGTCACGTCATCGCCTACCAGCACGGCGCGGTCCCGGAGCACTCGCGCGACCTCGGCGAGAACGTGCCGGTCATCACCATGGCTGCGAAGCTCCTCGACAAGCTGCTTGACCTGGGCCAACGACGTGACCTCGACACGCAGGGGCCGTGAGCCTGCAACAGCGCTCAGCACCCCGACGTCAACCCACGACCTGACCGTCGGTGCCGACACACCAAGCAGGGCTGCTGCTTCGGCCACTTTGGCACCGCCCTCTCGCTCAGCCAAGTGGCGCCGCACGACCTCCAGCGTCTGCCGGCTTGCAGTGTCGGCTTCGCGGTCGGCTAGGCGCTGGAGAGCGATCAGGTCGTCTATGAGCTCCACCACAGACATGGCTCAAGCTTACGACGTGCCTTTCGGAAACAGGACTAAATCTGAAAGCTGTCCGACCAGGCGCCGCGGTGCCGGGAACTCGTTGCCGGTCCAGAAACGTTGCCTGCGACCATCGCTCACGTCGCATGAGCGCCTCCGTTCTGCACCTTGGCCCGGCACCACCGGCGCTGTCTTGCAGGTAGGACGACAAGGCTGTCAGCAGCGTGAACCCACAAGTACAATAGGTCTGATGACCAGGGCCGAGTTGCACCAGATCGTTGACGACCTACCGGAGGAGGCGCTCGACGGTGCGTCCGTCATGCTGCATGGGATCGCCACAGGGGCAATCGACGCCGATCAGGCGTGGGTCTGGACGCCAGAGTGGCAAGCAAAATTGAGGGGTGCGCTCGAGGACTTGGCGGCTGGCAGGGTCACGAGGTTCGACAACGACGAGGACTTGCTGGCTGCCATCTAGGCCGCGGAGCCAGAGCGCCCGGATCATTGCCTACCTACGACTTCACCGACGGCTTCAGGCGCGATCTCGATCACCTGAACGATGCCCAGCGGCGCGCTCTTCGACGTGCGGTGGCGCACTTTGTCGCCGACTTGAAGGCCGGCCAGTTCCGAGCACGTCTACGCGTCAAGGGCGTACAGAGTATGCCCGGCACGTTCGAGATGACCTGGGCTGATGACGGGCGTGCCCTCTTCACCTACGGGCCAGAAGTCCGCCCCGGCGAGCCACACGTGGTGTGGTTGGCCGTCGGTACTCACGACATTCTCCCCTGACAAGAGCTCGGCGCCACCCACGGTCCCGCCGGCAGCCGCCGGCCCCGGTTCCGGTCCTCCGTCACGATTGACAGCATGGAAGAGACCAGCGCGGCCGGACGAGACGTGGCCCCGGTGCTCCTATTGCCACAGGGTGAGCGACCACCGATAGGTCAAAGTTGGTTACGTGTGCATTCCGGCGGGGCTGTCGAACGGCTGGCACGCGACTGGCGACGATGAATGCGTCGAGGTCGGCTATGGCGAAGCGGACGCAACAGCCCACCTTGATCGCTGCCAATCGGCGCGTCTCCCACAGCTTGCGGACGTGTCTTGGCGTAGTGGAAAGGTAGCGGGCCGCTGCTTGGTAATCGAGCAGGCAGCCCTCGGTGCCCGGCGCAGCAGGGCTTCCTGTGAGCCGCTTGTTGTCCATAGGGGCGGCGTCTTTGGCTACCAGGGCGTTTTCGCGGGTGGAGCCCACGACGACATCCTCCTCGATCTCCGTGGCCCTCGTGTGGGGCGTCTCGTAACCAAGGTGCCGGGGTGGCGATGTCCCCGTTGCGCCAGGTAGGACCGCACGGTCGGTTCTCACAGGTCTGGCCCGGCGCCCGACATCTCGGCCACGGGAGGAACGGTCGCGCGGACGGGGTAATGTGCCACGGCTTGCCGGCGGACCGCTTGCGCCAGGGCGCCCGCGACGATCCCCGGCTGCTCGGCGCTGGCGAGCCCAGCTCGGCCAGCCTCCGTGGCGCTGGTCTCGTTGCCGCTACGGCGCAACGCCGCGCCGAGGACGTCTTGGGTGCTGGGAGCTGGCTGGTGCCTGTGGCCGTCGTCGAATGGCTCGCAGGCCACGCAGGCCAAGTTGTGCTCCCGACCCCTGGTCAGGCCTACATAGAGGTGCTCGGCCGTCGTGGCGCCATCAACCAAGAGCACAGCCCGGTCCGTCGTGAGCCCCTGGCCCTTGTGGACGGTTACGGCATAAGCCAGGGCAACGTTGTCCTTCACGTAACGGCCGGGGACGGTGACCTTTCCCCGCCCGTCGAGGGAGGACAGTAGGAGCGAATCGTCGGGCCGACGAGCAAGGACCTGCCAGCGGTCGCCGTTGCGCACCCAGCCGCCAGCCGAGGTGACAAGTCGCCGGTCGTTCATCGTGGTGACCACTTCGTCACCCACGCCCACGACCTGGCGGCTGGCGACGACGCCCGCCTCTTCCACCTCCCCGGCAGCCACACGGGTGGCCCTGGCCCGCAGGGCGAGCTGGTCGACCGTGGCGTGGTCGGGGGCCATCACCACGACCGAACGCCCGTCCGCTCGTGCGTCCAGCCATGCCCGATGGGCGGCGTCCATCGCCTCAGCCCGGCTACCGCCGACGACGCGACCATGCCCTTGGTACTCGTCAAGCACCGTCGGGTCCTTGTCGCGAAGCCGACCGGTGGCCTCGGCTTCCCAGGGGTCCGAGAACCGTCTAACCGTGCTGAGCTAAGCGGTCCTGGCGTCGGCAACCAACAGCCGGAACAGCCCAC
Source organism: Acidimicrobiaceae bacterium (assembly GCA_003158835.1). Lineage (GTDB taxonomy): Bacteria > Actinomycetota > Acidimicrobiia > Acidimicrobiales > Palsa-688 > Fen-671. The sequence goes on along the minus strand of PMLI01000447.1, from coordinate 2,868 downwards.
CGGCTCCCACGGCGCCCAGTTGGAGATGGTCTCCTACCAGCACGAGCTTGGCCTCGGCCCGATGGACGAAGGTCACCAACAGGGCCAGGTCCTTCGTCGCCACCATGGAGGCCTCGTCGCACACCACCACCTCGCCCCGGCGGAGGCGGGCCTGGCCCAGGGAGGCGTCGAGGAGGAACCTCGCCACGGTCTCTGACGAGAGCCCGGCTTGCTCGCTGAGCACCCCGGCAGCAACGGCAGAGGGAGCTACTCCCCGGACGCGGACACCGGCTGACTCCCAGGCGGCCCGGGCGGTGCTGATGCTGCGCGACTTACCTGAGCCGGCTGGGCCGACCATGACCGCCACTTGCTCACCGCCCTGGCAGAGCCGCCGCACGGCATCGGCCTAGTCGGCACCGAGACCGCTCTGGCCGATTGCTGCCTCGGTTGCCTGGCTGTCTACGACCGAGACGCCAGCAAGGCGCCCGGCCTCGGCGAACCTCAGGACGGCTTGCTCGGCCCTGAGCAGCCGGGCCGTGGTGTAACGCACTGCGCCGTGGCGTCCTTCCGGCGCAGCGGGAACGTGTCAGGTGGCACGGGCTCCGCGCCGAGGCGGACCACCTGGGAGTCGGCGAGCAGCTCGTCGGTGGCCGCGTCCACCAGCTTGCGGACCGCGTCGGCGCTGCGTGCGACGGGAGCCACCTCTACCGCCAGCGCCTCGGCCACGTCGGCACGGCCCCAGGTCGACTGGCGCGCTTCCAACGATTCGAGGACCTCGGCAACAAAGGCGTCCTGGGACCCAGGGACCCGCGCGGCATGGCCCCGAACACGCTGGCCGTTTGCCGTACCCGGCTCCAGTGCTACCGTGAGCCAGCGCTCGGGAGCATGGCCGGCCTCGCTGGCTTCCCGGCACCAACGGGCGCGCATCTCTGCGCTCGTCTCCCCACCCGTCACTTTGGCAGCGCGGGACTGGTAGGCGGCCAGCTGGAAGGCGGCAGCGCGCTCGGTGGCGCCGCGGGAGCGGCTGAGGGCTGTCTCCTTTTGGGACACGAGCTGCGCGGCACGAGCTTCGACCTCGGCCCGCCTGCGGGAGAAGTGTTCGATGAGCCCGGCGGGCACACCGGCGACCTCGCTGGCTCCGGCTCGGTCAACTGGCGTCCAAGCCACCCTCAAGCGCCGGGTCAGTTCCGCTCGTAGCCCTGCTTTGTAAATAAGGCCGGCCGCCTTCGCCACCTCGAACAGCTCGCGGCCGTCCAGTGAGAGCCAACGCGCGTCTGCACTCGCACGCACTTTGCCGGAAACAAGTACATGCGTATGGAGCTGCGGGTCGCCTGCACGTGAGGTTCGATGGACGAACGCTGCCGCGATGTAGCCGTCTGTGGGGACTTGGACGGCCCCGCCTTTCCCCCTCCGGGTGAAGGCGGCGTGGTCTTGTAGGAACTCCAAGGCCGCTGCGACGGCGGCGTCGTGGGCTGCCCGTACCTCGTCCGAGACGCTCTCGCCAGCGAGCGCCCACAACAGCGAGATGCTCTTGGGGGGCGAGAAAGAGGTCGCGTAACCCGCCACCCCCTCTGCCCCGCCCTGCTTCCCATGGGCGAACCGGCGGCCCAGAGCCTTGTCGGTCACAGGGTGGCGGCCGTGGCCGAACAGCCTCTCCATTTCCTCTGGCCCGACCGTGCCGGTAAGCCCGAGGGCCTCCGCGCAGCGGCCCACCCAGCGCCCTTGCTCCTCACCGTGACCGGCGAAGTAGTCCTCTCGCCCCAGACCGATCTCCTCGGCGTAGTACCGCCAGCCCTCCGGGCCCATCTTGGCCAGGCCCATCATCGGGTGCTCTCCCCCGCTGTCGCTGCCCGGCCGCAGTCTCGGAGTGCAAAGGTGTCTAGGGAAATCTGGGCCTGGGAAGCGGTGAGGGAACCACGGTTGATGGTGGCACTGGGCAAGTGGTGGAGGCTTTGTCCGACAACGGTCTTGGTGGCGTTCGCTACCTTTGGTGGAGCCGTGGGGGACCATGGAAGGTCCGCTGGTTGGGGACGGCCAAGAGGGTTGGGACCGTCGCTGCTGCTGAAATCGGGGTGAGGAGAAGGCGGCGGCGAGGCAGCGGTGGCGGTGCCAGTTGTGATCAATATCCGGTCAAAGAGGCCGTGACTGACGTGGCGACGCGACGCTTGATCGTGTGCCGCGGTTGACCCATGTGGCGTTGCTGAGGACGCCCGCCAACGCGCTGTCTTGCCAGTCGGCCCATGACAGCGTGCCGTGTTGAAGAGGGAACCGGGTTGGTGACCCTCGCCGCTGGCTTCGAAGGTGCTCACACCCGTAGGGCCGGGGGTGGCGGTTCTTCGTCCGAACCTCGCCGGCCAATCTCGGTCTGGGTTGATGGACGCCCGCGCTGCGATGGTCATGTCGGCGCCCTGCCGGGTCGCTTCTTCAGTCCTCACACCCTTGGGGACCCTCAGCGTCCGGGCTAATGATGTCCCGGCCCGCGTTTGCCAGAAAGCGTTGGCTGCGAGCACAGGCCGCGTCCCAGTCAGTCCCGGCTGGTAACCTCTGCGCCGACGATCAACCCGGCAACGGCTTCGAGGCCCTGCCCTGCCGGCGATGCCGAGGGCCTCCTTACGGCCCAGGGGTCGGGCGGCGGTCCGTCGCACACTAAGGGGAGGTCAGGGAGCTATGGGGACGCGTAGGCGCAAGGGGAGAAGGACGTTCGGGGCGACACGCCGGCTGCCTTCCGGGCGCTGGCAAGCCAGTTACCTGGGGCCAGACGGTCTGAGGCGCGTGGCCGCGCAGACCTTCGCCGAGGCCGCGGACGCCAACGCTTGGCTCTCCACGGTCGAGGCATCAATAGCTGGCGGGGAGTGGCGGCCACCCGAGCCGTCCCAGGAGATTTTCGGA
>PMLI01000271.1:4560-6323 GCA_003158835.1 Acidimicrobiaceae bacterium | reverse complement strand
GGCCCAGGCGGCGGCCAACCTGTCGCACCCGAACATTGTCACGGTCTTCGACTGGGGCGAGGACACCGGCACGTACTTCATCGTCATGGAGTTCATCGACGGGCAAACGCTGTCGTCGCTGATCCGCCAGGCACCTCTGGCGGCGGGGCGGGCCGCCGCCATAGGTGCAGATATCGCCGGAGCTCTTGATTTTGCTCACCGGAGAGGCGTCATCCATCGGGACGTCAAACCGGGCAATGTGCTCATAGACCGCAACGGCCAGGTGAAGGTCGCCGATTTCGGCATTGCCAGAGCCGTCAGTCACGCCAGCGAAGGCCTCACCCAGACCGGTGCGGTGATGGGTACGGCCACTTACTTTTCGCCCGAGCAGGCCCAGGGCCAACCCGTCGATGCCCGCAGCGACGTCTACTCGCTCGGCATCGTGCTGTACGAAATGGTCACCGGACGCCCCCCCTTTTCCGGTGACAGCCCGGTAGCCATCGCCTACAAGCACGTACGTGAGTACCCCGCGCTGCCCTCGACCATCAACGAGGCGGTCCCGGCCGAGTACGAGGCCATCGTCATGGCCGCCATGGCCAAGGATCCCGAAGACCGCTACCAGAGCGCGGCCGAGCTGCGCGACGACCTGGCCCGCTTCCACCACGGCCAGCCCGTGCTGGCACCCTCCCCCGTCCCCGGGGGCCCGACCCGGGCCATGGGCGGCCCGCCCCCCTATTACGCCGGTTACGACCGCACCTACGCCAACCAGGACACGCGGGCCATGGGCGAAATGGAGACCGCCTCCCAGGCCCGGGCCGGACAGGGCGGGCACCGGGGCACCGGGCGGCGGTCCCGGTCCGGCTGGTGGGCTTCCCTGTTCGTCGTGCTTCTGGCCGTCCTGGCCGTGCTCGTGTTCTTCATCGGTCGCAATGCCGCCTGGTGGGGCACGCCCTCTGACGTGAAGGTGCCCGAGGTCAAGGGCGAGACGGTGGCCCAGGCCAAGTCGGCCCTGAACCAGCAGGGTTTCAAGGACATCGTCGAGCAGGACCTACCGAGCACCTTGTACCAGAACGGCCTGGTCATGGGCACGTCGCCCGCGGCCGGGGCGGTCGTGCCGCCCAGTCGCACCATTTCCTTGGAGGTGAGCACGGGAGCGCCGCTGGCCGCGGTCCCGAGCCTCGACGGGCAGCGCTGCGCCAATGCGGAGACCACCCTGAAATCAAAGAGCTTTGCCTATAGACCCGTCGACCAGAACAGCAGCACGGTCAAGTCCGGATTGGTCATTTCCACCAAGCCGGCCGGGGGCCAGAAGGCGCAGGAGGGCAGTGCTGTCACCGTTTACTGCTCGGTGGGCTTGGCCACCACTGTCGTGCCCAACCTTCAGGGGCTGAACCCGGCCCAGGCCGGCGCCAAGCTCCAGGCCAGCCACCTCAAGGTGGGCGACAAGATCAACACCGTCCCCAGCGCCACGGTCAAGGCCGGGTTGGTCGCTTACAGTTCACCGTCGGCCGGCAACCCCGAACCCTGGAACACGGTCGTCACCCTCTACGTCTCGGACGGCCAGCAGATGACCACCGTGCCCGCCGACCTCATCGGGGAGACAGCATCGCAGGCACAACAAGAGCTGGCCAGCGTCAACCTCGAACCGCAAGAGGTCTTCCAGTCCGTCGCCAACCCCGCCCAGGACGGTCACGTCATCTCGACGCACCCGGCCCCCGGCACGTCCATCCGTCAAGGGTCCGCGGTCACCCTCACCGTCGGCGCGTACACCGGGCCCACCACGG
>PMLI01000271.1:0-4541 GCA_003158835.1 Acidimicrobiaceae bacterium | reverse complement strand
CGACCGCGCCGGCCGCGACGACAACGGCAGGGGGCACTACCACGACAGCAGGTGCGCCGGCCACAACGACAGGTGCGGCTGCGACCACGGCGGCGGACTTTGCGGCCACCACGTCATCAGCCTCAGGGCCGTTTAGGGGGCACCACCGCCCGGGACAGCCCTGACGGCGCTCTCCAGGCCGCACGAGCGCAGCCAGTTTGCCAGCAACCGGTGACCGCCCGCCGTGAGGACGGCCTCGGGATGGAACTGCACACCGTCGATCCTCAGCTGTTCGCTCCTCAAGCCCATCACCGTCCCGTCCTCGGTCCAGGCACTTACTTCCAGGACGTCCCCGATGGTCTCGCGCTCGACCACCAGAGAGTGGTAGCGGGTGGCCGTGAGAGGGTGANNACTGGTGCCCCAGGCAAACGCCGAGGACCGGGCAACGGCCGGCGAAGCTCCGCACCAGAGGCACGCTGATACCGGCGTCCGCGGGCCGGCCCGGCCCGGGTGAGACCACGATCCCCGCCGGGCGGAGATCCTCCACGTCTTTGAGGTCCAAAGCGTCGTTGCGCCGGACGACAGGCTCGGCACCGAGCTGGCCCAGGTACTGCACAAGGTTGTACACGAACGAGTCGTAGTTGTCGACTACCAGTACAGTCGGGCGCACGTGAGAGACGCTAGCGGCGAGCGGGCTCGTAGGAAGTCTGTTTTGCCTGCTCCTCGCCTTGGCCACCCCCGGCCGGGAGCCCCTTCGGGGGTGCACTGGGAGATGGGCCCGTCCTTCACCTATTCTCTAGATATGCCCCGACGCACCAAAGAGGCCCCGGGAAGGGTCACCCCCAAGGCTGATGCCCGCAGGCAAGCGACGCCGGGGACCACCTTGAGCGGCCGGTACACGGCCCCCGTGCCCGTGGACTACCGGCACAGCCCGTGGTGGGTGCCGGCGTCCATGCTGACCTTCTTTGCCATTGGCCTGCTGATGATCGTGCTCAACTACATGAGCCTGTTGCCCGGGTCCCCCACCAACTGGTTCCTCCTGGGTGGGCTCGGGTTCATCGTTTGCGGCTTTGCCGTTTCCACTCAGTACCGCTAGCGACGAACCAGTCAACCCGTCCCCGACCTGGGCCCGGCCGCCGCCGTGCCCAGCTCCGTCCTGCCCGGACGATGCCCGCCCGGGACGAGCCTGTAAAAGTGGACGCAGTACCCCTGTTTTTAGGACTTCCTACCCTATGATGCTCGGCCGTACTTAGGGACACTGGCTGGATGACGCTCCCCAGAGGCGCCGAGACGGGAGCGGCGGCCGGCGGCGGCGGCGTGACCGCGCTCGATAGCGCCGGGTTCGAAATCCTCGACCGCGCCCAGTGCTTTTCCCTGCTCTCAAGGGCGACGCTGGGCCGGGTGGCCGTGACGATCGGCGCCCTCCCGGCCATCTTCCCGGTCAATTTCTGCATGGTGGCCGGCCAAGTCGTGTTCCGCAGCGGAGAAGGCACCAAACTTACCGCCGCCCTCTCCGGGACGATAGTGGCATTCGAGACCGATTGGGAGTGCGAAGCGTCCGGGGAGGTCTGGAGCGTACAGATAGTGGGCGCTTCCCGGGTGGTCAAACCGACAGAGGGCCCGGTGGTGGCCGAGCTGGCCGCGCTGCGGTCATGGGCACCGGTCCCGCGCCGGTACCTGGTGAAGATCACGCCGGAGAAGATCTCCGGCCGGCGTCTCCCCCCCCGCCCTGATTGACGCCCGCCATGGCCGGGAGGCCAGTCCGGTCACCTCGGAGCAAGTAGGACACGACGTCGGCGGCCCTGTAGGTGTTACGGCCAGGGCCCAGGAGCCCCGGAAGAAAAGACAGGTCCTGACCCAGGGTCACCACGGGCGCCTCTGTCGTCCCGTCCCGGCGCTGGCCCAGGCCCACCGTCGCGATGAGCCCATTGCACAGGCAGTACCGCCCAACCGTCTCCTCTAACCGGCCGCCCTTGCGCAAGTACGTGGGGACCGGTTCGGCCGGGCAGCGGTACCCGATCTCAGTGCCCTGCTTGCGGTAAGCGGCCCGCAGGTAGCCGGCGTCACAGACTCGGTCGCGGCTGTCGTAGACCTTGGCATCGGCCAGCGTACCCGGCAAGTCGGCCACCTTGAACGGGAACCCGGTAGGCGACGACCGCGGATCGGCCCGGACCGGCAGGCCGGTTGAGAGGGCGTGCTCGATAATGGTCCGCTTTATGGAGGCCGCCAGCCCGGATTCCTCGCACAAGGCAAACGCGGAACCGACCTGGATACCGGCCGCCCCGCCTCGTCGGGCCGCTTCCAGCAGGTCGGGGCTGGCGTAGCCCCCGGCCAGCCAGTAAGGCAGCCCGAGAACCGCCATTTTGTCGAGATCGGCCAGGTCGCGGGGCCCGTACACAGGCTCTCCCTCCCTGTCCAGGACAAGAGGGCCCCGCGGCGGGGCGCTGTGGCCGCCCGCAACAGGCCCCTCGACCACGAAGCCGTCGGGGCGGGTACCGGCATCACGGGCGAGGTAAGAGGCCAGCACGTGTGACGCAACGATGGCGAGGAACTTGGGCCGTCGCAGCCGGGCGCCGGCGCCTGCCGTCACCGCGGGCGGCACTACCACCGTCGGGACGGCGCCTGCTCCTATCACGTCGACGGAAACGTGGCCGGGGCGGCCAGCTGCGAACGCGTCCAGAAGGGCAGGGAACTCGGTCGGGATACCGGCTCCAACCAGCACATAGTCGACGCCGGCCAGCATGGCTCCATAGATTGCGGCTGGCGAGGACATCTGGAGTTTCTCCATGAGGTTGATCCCGACCAACCCTTCGTGGCCCTCCTTGGCGAGGAAGACCTCCACGAAGTTGGCCGCCACGACCAGGTCGGTGCTGCGCCGGCTCGGGTGCAGCGAAGGTTTCGGCACCGGGCGGAAGGGTTCGTCAGGGCCGATGCCGCCGGCGACGAAGTAGCGGTCAACGACCTGCTCCGTCACGCCGACGTACGGGAAACGGCCGAGCGCCCGGACGATGTGGCCTCCCGGGTCTCCGAGCTGGAGGCGGCGGGCCATGAGGGTGTCCAGCCCCAATCCGGAGACCACACCGAGCTGGCCTGTGACCGATACCGCCCGCGCCAAACGCCAGCCCGAAACACCGACCCCCATGCCGCCCTGGATGATCATTGGCCGGCCATCTTGTACATGCAGGTTACTTCCCGAGGCGCAAGGGCCGTCTTCCGTCTCCACCGGGCACCCGACCGTGGGTGCCGTACCGGACATCAGGTGCTCGCAGTACCGCTGTCCGGAGAGTTCTTCCGGTACCAGTTGCGCCAGATGAGGCGGTGGACGGGGACCAGGCGGGGAACGTCGCGCAGCCCGGGGATGAAAGGTATGGCCAGGAGCAATATCGTAGCCACCCCGGTCAGATAGATGGCAATGAGGTCGACGTTGGCCGAATTGTCGAAGCCCGGGACCTGGTACCACAGCGTGTACAGCCACAGCCAGGGTTGGCCAGGATAGCTGCCCGTCTCGTTCATGACGCCCCACTGCGTACCGGTCAGGTGGTCGGCCGTCGCGACATTGGAGAAGTACTGGCCGTCTTCGAGGAACAGCAGCGGCTTGGTGAAATTTGTGCCGTAGAACCCCTGTCCGGAGATCAGGTCGGAGTCAAGGGCCCCGCTGCGGGCCAGGCTCAGTTCGGTTGCCACCAGCACCGGGACCGGCCCATCGGCGGCCGGAGGCACGACGACGATGCCGCCGTCAAAGCGGACTTTGGTAACCACTTTGGCGTAGGCGCTGGCCCAGGACAGTTGGGTCGCGCTCGAGGCACTGCCGTAACGGGCGAGCGCTTGGGCGAGGGCAGGGCTGGCGGGAGCGTCCTTCTCCAGGGGGGCCAGGACGAAAGTCTGGGCCGGGTCGATCGGCTGACGTGCCCCGGCGATCGTCGCCGGGGAGAACAGCAGGCTCTGCAGGCTGCCGTTTTCATGGTTGTAAGGGGGACCGTAGGTGGCGGTCTCGCTCGTCCCGGCCAGCTCGCTGGCAGCCGTGGCGACAAAGTCGGCCGGTGCCACCTTGGCCCAGGTGGCAACCGTGACCGGTGGCACGTCGGGAGACGAGAGCAGGCCGGCGAGAGCGACCACCAGGATGACGGCGACCAGGCTGGCCACGGAAGCTTCCTTGACGATGTCGTAGCGGCGGGTCGGGCCTCGCCAGTCCGCCCGGTCAGCGGCGACGGCCGCCCGCACAGCGGCCCGGCCCCGGTCGCGTCGAGCCGGGAGAGGGTGCGCCACTCCCCTTACCCGCACGGCGAGCACATGGGCGCCGACGATGGCGAGGAGAGCAAGTGGGATCAGCACGATGTGCCACATGAGCATCTGACCGAAGTTCATGACATTGAAGAAGGCGCCAACGCCTACTTCGTTGAAAGCGTCTTTGCCACTGGTGGAAATCCACTGCGAGTCGAAGTTTTGCTGGGACACGTAACCGGTGAAGCACTCGACGATCGACGCCATGAAAGCCACCACGCCTGTGACCCACGTCACGGCCCGCCGGCCTCGCCAGGCCGCCATCCAGAACTTGCCCCACA
>PMLI01000570.1 GCA_003158835.1 Acidimicrobiaceae bacterium | reverse complement strand
TCCCGCAGGCGAGCCTCGGCCGCCACGACCAGGTGCTCGAGTATCCGCTCGCCCGCCTTGTCATGGACCACCAGGTCGCTGATCGAGTCGCACTCCGGAGTGGCGTACTCGGGATGGCTGCCCACGTCGAGGTACAGACGAGCCCCGTTTTCCAGGAACACGTTGGACGAGCGTCCCCACGACACGACGCGACGGAAGAGGTAACGCGCCACCTCGTCCGGGCTCAGCCGGCGCTGGCCGCGCAGGGTGCAGGTAACGCCGTACTCGTTCTCCAAGCCGAAGATGCGTCGTTCCATGTGGGTACCCTCTGCCTCCGTCATCGGCAGGCTAGCCCGACAATGCAGCTGGGCATCGGCACTATCCGCACCGACCGCGCCGGGCCAGGTGGACTAGGGTAACGCCATGAGCCAAGGGCTGCGTATGGTCCATTTACGCACTGTCCCCGACGGCTGGCACGCCAAGGTTCTGGCCGCCCGGCTGGGCTCTGAGGGCATCGTCACCCAACTGCAGGGCAACGTCTCCGGCCCCTATCCCTTCGGTGCGGTGTCCGTGCTGGTGGAAGCGGGCCAAGCCGAACTGGCGGGGGCGCTGTTGCTGGCGGACGAGGTCGAAGCCGCCTTTTCCGAACCGCACCGCTGCTTCCTCGGTGCTGGCGTCGGCCCCTACCCGGGTGGCGGCGACGACGACATCCTCAGCATCGCAGACGACTCCGGGCACGTCTTCGCCCGGCACCTGGCCTCCCCGTGGCGCCGGGCCGCCGCCGCGGTGGCGGCCGTGCTCGTGGCCGGGGCGCCGGTGCTGGCCCACTTCATCGGCCAGTAAGCACCAGGCCAGTAAGCACCCGGTCGGCGGGGCGCCCCGCCGGGCCATANNCGCCGGGCCTTAGAGGCCGGTCCCGGTCCCCCCGTCGGTCCCGGCCGTCGCGGGCTCGGCGGTCTCGGCCGCGGGCCCGGGCTGATCGGCGCCCTCTTTGGCACCTCGGCGCTTGGGCCGCTCCCCGGACACCAGCTCGGTCACCTCAGCTTCGAGCACGCGGCGGAAGGCACGCCGCCCGTTGCCGCGGTCCAGTACCGCCACCTCGAGCTCGTGGGGCGTCAACGGTCGGTCCGGGCCCCTCAGGGCGTTGACGGACGCCGTCAGCGCTTCGGCCAGCGGCCAGTCCGCCCGGTACGCCTGAGCCAACCGGCCCGTGATGGCTTCCGCCTCGCCGCCCAGGGCGGTGAAACGCTCCTCGTCGACCACCGTACCGTCGTAGAGGATGTGGAAGATCTGGTCCTGGCCGAGCTGAGCCCCCACCTCGGCCACGAGTATTTCCACCTCCAAGGGTTTCATCTCGTGGGTGAAGACATTGCCCATATAGCGGGCATAGAGGTTGGCCAGGGAGCGGGCGTCGACATCCTCCCGGCTGAACTGGTAGCCCTTGATGTCAGCGTGCTGGACCCCCGAGACCCGCAACTGGTCGAACTCGTTGTACTTCCCCACCCCGGCGAAGGCGATCCGGTCGNNTAGATCTCGCTCACCTTGTGGAGCGAGCGGGACGGGTTCTCCGAGCAGATGAGCACGCCGCCGGCATAGACGGTGGCCACGAGGGGGCGGCCGCGGGCGATGTTTTTGCGGGCGAAGTCCGCCTTGTCCTTCATGAACTGCTCGGGCGCGACGTAGAACGGCATCGTCATGAGCGCTTGCTCCTGCGGCTTGTCCCCGTGCCCACGCCCGTGCCTGCGCCCGGCCCGGCCGGACGGTTCACTTCGGCGGAGCTCAGCGTCGCCATCACCCGGCCGAACGCCGCCGCCACCTCTGCCTCCGCCACCAGCTCGAAGCCCCGGGCGCTGATCGTCGCCACCGTCGGGTAAATGCCCCGGACCACGTCAGGGCCGCCCGTGGCCGAGTCCTCGTCGGCCGCCTGCCACAAGGCCCGCACGCACAGTTCGACGCCCTCGTCCCGGGACATGTCCTCCCGGAAGCCGAGCTTGATGGTGGTGCGGGCATCGCGGCCCCCGGACCCATCGGCGTGGTACTCGGTCTCCTCGTAGCGGCCCCCGGTCGGGTCGTAGGTGTAAATGCGCCCCTTGGCCCGGCGCAGGTCATAACCGGCGAACAGGGGCACCACCACGAACCCCTGCATGGCCATACCGAGGTTGGCGCGCACCATCTGCGAAAGCTGGTTGGCCTTGCCCTCCAGGCTCAGGGCCTGCCCTTCCACCTTCTCGTAGTGCTCGAGCTGGAGCTGGAAGAGCTTGACCATCTCCATGGCGGGGCCGGCCGCGCCGGCGATGGCCACCCCGCTGTGGGTGTCGGCCGCGTGCACCTTTTCCATCGTGCGGTGGGCGATGGCCGAGCCCGCCGTGGCCCTGCGGTCGCCGGCCATGACGACGCCGTCCGCGTACCGCACGGCGCAGATCGTCGTGCCGTGGGTCACCTCGAACGGTTTGGCCCCGCCCCCCGGGCCGGCGCCCCCGCCGGCTACGGCGAACGGCGACAAGCCCAGCCGGCGAACGACTTCATTGAAGTTAGGCCCGGGGTCTTGCCCCGGGGCGAAGACGGGAAGGGTCACTGGCCACCCTTTTGCACGTACGACTTCACGAACTCCTCGGCGTTGTCTTCGAGCACCTCGTCGATCTCGTCCAGCAGGTCGTCCAGCTCCGCCTTCAACTCCTCGCCCCGCTTGGAGCCGGCGGGTACCTCCTCGACCTGCTCTGGCTCCGAACGCGAGGGTGCCTGCTTCTTTATCTGCTCTCTCTCAGCCATTGTGTAGGTCCCTCCTCAAGAGCCCAGCTGCTCCAGCAGTTCCGCCGGAGTGTTGCAACGTGCAAGTAGTTCATCGACATGCGCGGCCGTACCTCTGAGCGGCTCCATCATCGGGACCCTGCGCAAGGGGTCGTGGCCGAGGTCGAACACGAGCGAGTCCCAGTTGGCCGCGGCTATGGCCTGCGGCCAGCGCTGCAGGCACCGCCCCCGGAAATATGCCCTGGTGGTGGTGGGCGGCTCCGTCATGGCCCGGGCCACGGCCTCGGGCGCCAACAGCCGTTCCATCCCCGCCCGAGCGTACAGGGAGCGCTCCGGGCGGACGTCATGATATTGGAGGTCCATGGCCAGCAGTCTCGGGTCCCGCCAACCCAGCCCGTGCCGTTCCCGGTAGCCGCTCACCATCCTGTACTTCGCCACCCAGTCCAATCTATTGGCCATGTCCATGGGGCCCGCTTCAAGGCCCGACAGGACCTCCTCCCAGCGCCGCAGGATCTCCCGACCGACGTCGTCGCCGCCTATCGCAGCCAGGCCCACGTCCTCGGAGTACTTGCGGGCCAGGTCGAGGTGTTCCCACTGAACCTCCAACGCCGTCATGTGCCGGCCATTGGCCAGCGCCAAGGGCTGGGCCAGGCTCAGGTCGTAGGAGACCTGGCGCATGGCCCGCACCGGTGCCACCAGCGTGAACTCGCGGCCGTGGCGGGCGAACCAATCGTCCTCGATCATGGCCAGCACCAACGCGGTGGTGCCGATCTTCAACAAGTCGGCCACTTCCGAGAGGTTGGCGTCGCCCAGGATCACGTGGAGGCGGCGGTACTTCTGAGAATCGCAATGGGGCTCGTCGCGGGTGTTGACGATGGGCCGCTTCAGGGTGGTCTCAAGGCCGACCTCTTCTTCGAAGAAATCGGCCCGCTGGGTTATCTGGAACTCCACCTGCTCAGCCCCGGGTGCTTCCGCCCCCACCTTGCCGGCGCCGGTGAAGATCTGGCGGGTCACGAAGTGCGGGATGGCGTACTGGACCACCCGGGAGAAGGGCACGGTCCTGTCCATCAGGTAGTTCTCGTGGGAGCCGTACGAGTTGCCCTTGCCGTCCGAGTTGTTCTTGTACACGCTGATCTGCTGGCCAGGCGGCAGGAGCCGGGCCGCCGCCTCCACGGAGCGGGCCAGGATGGCCTCGCCCGCCTTGTCGTACAGGACCGCCTCCCACGCCGTGGAGCACTCCGGCCCCGAGAACTCGGGGTGGGCGTGGTCGACGTAGTAACGGGCGCCGTTGGTGAGCACGGCGGTGACCAGGTGCGTCTCGATCTCGGGCGCCATGGCCGGCTCGCGCTCGAAGCCCCGGGCGTCCCGGGCGGGCGACTCGTCCTGGAAGTCCCATTCGATGCGCCTCGCCAGCGAGGCCACATAGGCGTTGATCAGCGCGGACGAGGCGGCGATGGGATTGGGCTCGCCCCCGCCCCGCACGATGATCCCGTACTCGGTCTCCATGCCGAGGACTTTCACTATGGCCACGGGCCGACGTTACCCCGCCTTGGCGGGCAAGAGGCCGTTACCCGCGCCGGCGAGAGGCGGGAGGCCGAGCCGGAACAGAGGTGGCTCGTGGAGGACAGCTGGTGCTTGCGAATTATTAGTTGATGTGCTAATAGTCTAACTATGGGTGTCTCGGATGCGTACAAGGCGCTCGCCGATCCCACTCGACGGCAGATCCTGAAGATGCTCCGGGAAGATGACCTCCCAGCCGGCATGATCGCGGAACAGTTCGACATGTCCTGGCCCTCGGTCTCCCGGCACCTGGCCATCCTCAGCTCCGCTGGGTTGGTCCAGGCGACCCGACGTGGCCAACAGCTCGTTTATTCGTTGAC
>PMLI01000409.1 GCA_003158835.1 Acidimicrobiaceae bacterium | reverse complement strand
GCTCGACACCGTGGTGATGCGCGCCGTCGACGTCCTTATCGCTTTTCCCTTCTACGTACTGGTGATCGGCTTGATATTCGTCGTCGGCACGGGCACCACCGGTATCTACGTGGCCTTTGCCGTCGTCGACTGGATTGTTTATGCCCGCGCTGTCCGTTCCGCCACCCTCGTCGTGCGCGAGTCGGATTACGTGGCCGCGGCCAAGGCCGGGGGCCTGCCCGACTGGAGGATCCTGTGGCGCCATGTTCTGCCTAACACCGTCACCCAGGCCGTCGTCTACCTGACCAACGACATCGTCCTGGTCATTGTCGCCGTCGTGACCCTGGGCTACCTGGGCCTTGGTATCCAGCCCCCGACACCGGACTGGGGGACGATGATCAGCGAGGGCCAGGAGTTCCTGACCACGTACTGGGCGCTGGCGACCCTCCCCGGTGTGGCCGTCGTAATCACCGGCTTGGGCCTGTCGTTGCTGGGAGACGGCCTGGCGGACATCCTCCGCCCGCAATGAGCATCCGCGGGCATGGCCGCCGGCCGGGGGGCGGCCCATGAGCGATGCCGTGCTCAAAGTGCGAGACCTGACCGTAAGCGTCGGCCGCGGCTCGCGGCGTCATGTGGCCGTCGACGACATCGGTTTTGAGGTCCCTGCCGGTGGGTCGCTGGGGGTGGTCGGAGAGTCCGGGTCCGGTAAGAGCCTCACGCTGAGGGCGCTGATGGCGTTGTTGCCCCCCGGGGTACATGCCGAGAGGGGTGGTGTCGAGCTGGCGGGGCAGTCCCTGCCTTTTTCCGGCCCTGGCGCCCGCCGCGCCCGGCGAGGCCGGCTGGCGATGGTTTTCCAGGATCCGCTCAGTGGCCTGGATCCCGTGCACACGGTGGGCGCGCAAATCGCGGAGGTGCCGCGACGACTGCTCGGGGCATCGGCCTCGGCCAGCCGGCGCCGGGCCGTCGAGCTGCTGCGCCTGGTGGGCATGCCGGATCCGGAGCGGCGTTGGCATGCTTTCCCCCACCAGCTCTCCGGAGGCATGCGCCAACGGGCTCTCATCGCCATGGCACTGGCTTCCGAGCCCAAAGTGCTGCTGTGTGATGAACCGACCACGGCCCTCGACGTCACGGTGCAGGCACAGGTCCTCGAACTCCTCGACGACCTGCGGCAGCGCCTGGGCGTCGCCGTCGTGTTCGTGAGCCACGACCTTGCCGTTGTGCGCCAGGTCTGCGAACAGCTGGCCGTCATGTACACGGGACGGCTTGTGGAGACGGGGCCGACCAGCAAGGTCCTCGACGGCCCGGCTCATCCGTACACGCTCGGGCTGTTGGAGGCGGTCGTGGACCTCGACGACCTTGACCGCCGGCCCCGGACGATACCTGGCACGCTCCCCGACCTGGCGCATGTGCCAGCCGGGTGCCCGTTCCATCCTCGCTGCCGCTTCGCCAGCGAGGATTGCGCCGGCGAGCTACCGGGCTGGCGCTACTTCGACGACGGGGACGCGGCCCGGGGGACGGCTTGCAAGTACCCTGAGCGGGTGATCGCCCGGTGAGCCCCGGACCGCGACCGCCGCTGGACCAGGTGCCCACCGCTCCGCCTTTGGTGACCGGCCGGCCTGGGCCTGGTCGACCTCTCCTGGCGGCGAACGACCTTTACGTTTCGTTCCCTGCCGGCCCGGGGCACCGGTTCACCGCGGTGGAGGATGTCACCTTCTCGGTCTCGGAGGGCGAGACGCTGGGCATCGTCGGCGAATCCGGTTGCGGGAAGTCGACTGTGGCGAAATGCCTCGCGGGACTTCTGCGCCCCGATTCCGGCACGATCTCCCTCCGCGGCGTGCCGCTGGCTGCTCGGCGCAGCCGCCAGCAACACCGCGCCGTCCAGCTGGTCTTCCAAGACCCGTACTCCTCCCTGAACCCTCGGCTCTCGGTGCGTTCGGTGTTGGAGGAGCTCCTTTCGCTCCACGGTCTGGCCCGGGGCGAGGCCCTGGACCGCCGTTGCCGGGAGCTCATGACTCTCGTCGGCTTGTCCGAGGGCGCGCTCGACGGTTACCCTTCGTCCTTCTCGGGCGGCCAGCGCCAGCGCATCGCCATAGCCCGGGCGTTGGCGGTCGAACCTGAAGTCGTCGTCGCCGACGAGCCGATCTCGGCCCTCGACGTCTCGGTCCAAGCGGCCATCCTCGCCCTCTTCGCCGACCTCCGGGACCGG
This sequence comes from Acidimicrobiaceae bacterium, assembly GCA_003158835.1. Taxonomy (GTDB): domain Bacteria; phylum Actinomycetota; class Acidimicrobiia; order Acidimicrobiales; family Palsa-688; genus Fen-671. The sequence continues at coordinate 820 of PMLI01000409.1, read as the reverse complement.
CTCGGGATCGGGATCGTATTGATCTCGCACAACCTGGCGGCGGTGCGCCACGTCTGTGACCGGGCCGCCGTGATGTACCTCGGCCGGATCATCGAGGTGGGGGACAAGGAGGAGATTTTCGGGGCCCCCCTCCATCCCTATACGAAAGCGTTGCTGGCGGCCGCACCGCGCCTGCGCCCTGCGACGGACCGGCCGCGACCGCGTCTCAAGGGAGAGCCGCCGAGCATGACGGCGCGCCCGAACGGGTGCCCCTTCTATCCCCGCTGCCCCCGGGCGGAGCCGGTGTGCGAGGCGAAGCCGCCCCAGCTGTTGCCAGCGCCGGGCGGAAGCCGCCGTCTGGCTGCCTGCCACTTCCGAGAGGAGCAATAGTGAGCCGGTTCGACCTGCTCGATCCCGCCCCGGTAACCGCGACGGAATATGCCGGCATAGAGGACCGTTGCCGTGACGTACTGGCCACCGAGCAGACCACGCTCGTTCTCCAGGGCGAGGCCATGGTCTTCCTGGAAGCAGCGGCACGAGGNNCTCGGACGGCCCGGCGGCCGTGCCCTCAACCTGGTCACCGGTCCTTATGGCGGCACCTTCGGGGAGTGGCTGGCCCAAGCCGGGACCGATGTGGAGAACCTCGTCGTCCCCTTCGACCGGGCGGTGCGGCCCGAGCAGGTCGAAGAAGCCCTCCAACGCGTCGGCCCGGTGGACCTGGTCAGCCTGGTGCATGCCGAAGCAGCCACCGGGGTGGTCAATGACCTGGCCCCCATCAGTCGAGTGGCCCGGTCCTGGGGGGCGCTGGTGGTGGTTGACGCCGTGGCGTCGGTGGGGGCGG
>PMLI01000193.1 GCA_003158835.1 Acidimicrobiaceae bacterium | reverse complement strand
AGCCGGCTACGGCGGCGAAGGTCGTCTTGGGACGTTCCTGGTCGAAGACCTTGGCCTTGGACCGCCCGGCCCCGAGCACTCCCTGCAAGCCCCCGCCCCCCCGCTTGGACAGGCGCCACCAGAAGTAGCCGATGATGAGGAACGGGGCCAAAAGGATCAGCCACGACAGCACTTCAGCCCCGAAGCTGGTGCCGGTGGTGTCCGCCGTGATCTGGACCTTGTAGCGGGCCAGTTCGTCGAGGAACGTCTGGCCGGCCTGGGGCGGCACCGCGGTGGTGTAAGAGCTGCCGTTGGTCAGGGTGCCGGTGGCGCGCCCGTTCGTGGCCAGGGTGACGGTCTTTACCTGGTGGGCGGTGACATCAGCGAGGAACTGGCTGTAGTTGAGCGTGACCGGGGCCTTCACCTCCGTGGCCGGCAGGACGAAGTACAGGCCGACGAAGACCAAGAAGGCTACGAGCCAGAGGTAGTGCCGCCACCAGGGCGGTGGCGGGGGCGCCACCGGGGCGCCCTTGCCCGGGGTCGGTGGGGAAGCGGCTCGCTTGGTCATTGCCTATCGCCGGCGCCGAGCGGGCCCGGCCTCGTCCCTGCGATCACATCGCGCCTCCTGGTCCAGGGGAGCCAAGCTATCTTCGCGCACTGGGTTCCCGTGTCAAGCTCCTTCCGTACTGTTCGCCTCGGGGAGCAGCTTGAACTAGGTTTCGTACTCATGGTGGTCCTGTCCTAATGCCCGCCGTGGTCGTGTTCTGATGCCCGTCAAGGGTGAGCCGGTGCTCAGCGGCGGGGCGACCCAGCACGCCATCGAGCACCACTACGATGTGGGCCGCGACTTCTACCGGCTCTGGCTGGACAGCCGCATGGTCTATTCGTGCGCCCTGTGGACGGGCGACCTCGACGACGACCTCGATGCGGCGCAGCTGGCCAAGCTCGAGTGGCACGCCACCGGCGCCCAGGTGGACGGTGCGGCCCGGGTCCTCGACGTCGGGTGCGGGTGGGGGGCGATGATGCGGTACCTGACGGACGAGCGCCAGGTCGGCCACGTCACCGGGCTCACGCTGAGCTCTGACCAGGCCGGCGCAGGGCCATCTTCGGAAAGGGCCGAGACCCGGCTCGAGGATTGGCGGGACCATCAGCCGCCCAGGCCGTACGACGCCATCGTCTCGATCGGGGCCTTCGAGCACTTCAGTCGCCCGGAGCTCAACAAGACCGAGCGGCGCGCCGCCTACCGGAGGTTCTTCGAGCGTTGCGCCCTCTGGCTCGTCGAGGGCGGCCGCCTGTCGCTGCAAACCATCGCCTGGGAGGATTTCGATCCCGCCACCATGGAGGTAGCGTCGTTCTTCACCCAGGACATCTTCCCGGAGTCGAGCCTGCCCCAGCTGAGCGACATCGTCGACGCCGCCGAGGGGCCCTTCCGCCTGGTCTGCTTGCGCAGCGACGGCGACCATTACGACCACACCCTACGGCTGTGGCAGCAACGGCTTGAGGCCGGCAAGGACCGGGCATGCGAGATGGTCGGCTTGGCCCAGTACCGCCGCTACCACCGCTACCTGAGGCTGTCCAGGATGATGTTCGAGCGGCGGGTTTGCACCCTGTACCGGATGGTCTTCGAGCGCCGGCCGGCGTCGTCACTGGCCCGCCACGACAGCCCCTGACGCCAGGGGGCGCGGCTGCGGCCGGCCCGGGCGGGACTAATCGTGGCCTCGGGCCCAGGCCAGGAAGTCGTCGACCGGCATCGTGTTGACGATCGACGGGGCGGGGACCCCGGCCGCCACCGCCTGTTCGCACCCGAGGGTGAGCCACGAGAGCTGGCCGGGAGCGTGGGCGTCGGTGTCGATGGCGAACTGGCAACCGGCCGAGGCCGCCGTCCGCAGGAGCGGTTCGGGGGGGTCGCGGCGCTCGGGCCGGGAGTTGATCTCGACCGCGGTACCGCTCGCCTGGCACGCCGCGAAGACGGCTTCGGCGTCGAAGCTCGACTGCGGGCGGCCCCGGCCGACGACAAGGCGGCCGGTGCAGTGGCCGAGGATGTCTACGTGCGGGTTCTGCACGGCGGCGATGAGGCGCCTCGTCATCTGTCGAGCCTCCATGCGCAGGCTCGAGTGGGCGCTGGCCACGACCACGTCGAGACGGCTGAGCAGCGACGGTTCTTGATCGAGCGAGCCGTCNNGTCGTCGAGGATGTCGACCTCGATCCCCGTAAGCAGGCGGAACGGCGCCAGGCCTTCGTTCAGGGCGGCCACGACGTCGAGCTGGCGGCGCAGGTCGTCGGGGCTGAGGCCGTGCGCGACGGTGAGGCGGGGGCTGTGATCGGTGAGGGCCAGGTACTCATGGCCCAGATCCCTGGCCGTGGCGGCCATCTCCGGGATGGGGCTGGCGCCGTCAGACCAGTCCGAATGGCTGTGACAGTCACCGCGCAGCGACTCGCACAGCGCCCTGACCGGGCCCTCCGCCAACACGGGGGCGCTTTCCTCGAGCGCTTTGAGATATCCGGGCACTGATCCCAAAAGGGCTTCGCTGATAACGGTGGCCGTGCTCTTGCCGACGCCTTTCAGCGTCTCCAGCCGGCCTTGCTGGTCGAGCCGGGCGACCTCGACCGGGCCCAGTGCGTCCACCGTCGATGCCGCGTGGCGGAACGCCTGCACCTTGTAGGTCGGGGCGCTCTGTGCCTCGAGCAGGTAAGCGATCCGGCGTAGCGCCTTGGCGGGCTCCATCCCATCGAGACTAGGCNNTACGGGGGGCCGCCCTGCGTGCGGGCGGCTGCAGTAGCGGCCCGGTGGCCGGGGCCGAGGACCGCACGGTCCCTCAGCGCGAAAACGCAGAAATCCGGTCAATAATGAGGCTAAATTGAGACACTTATGGTGCCGTCCCCACTTCCAGCTCGGGGCGCACGTAACCCGCACTAGACAGGACTCGCGAAACCGTGGCCGTGGAGACTTGAGCCTGCCGGGGGGGGCGAGCCCGGAAAAGG
>PMLI01000247.1 GCA_003158835.1 Acidimicrobiaceae bacterium | reverse complement strand
CGGCGAGGTTCCAGTAGGTGTGGTTCGTCAGGTTGAGGACCGTGGACATATCGGTGGTTGCGCTGAACGTGAGCCGCAACTGGTTCAGGTTGTTGAGGGTGTAGGTGGCGATCGTGTCGAGGTTGCCCGGGTAGCCCTCAGAGGCGTTGGGGCTCAGGTACTCGAGCTTCAGCCCGACCGACGCGGTTGTGCCGCTACCAGCCGACGGGAGCGCGGTAGGCGTCCAGACCTCCTGGTCGAACCCGACATACCCGCCGTGCAGGCTGGCACCGCCAATGGGTGTCGAATTGGCGTCCGTCAGGTCGTTGTTGAGCGGGACGTTGTAGGTGACACCTTTGAGCGTGAACTGCCCATTGGCGATCCGGTTGGCGTACCGACCGATGATGGCCCCGAAGTAGGTGCCAAGGCCGCTCGGGTCGTTGTAGTTGGCGTCAGAGTTGTACGCGACATAGTCGGCCAAAGTTGGGTAACCGAGGGTGACGTCAGCCACCGTGCCGGCAGCATCCGGGAAGTCGATCGACTGGATGATGCCGCCGTAGTTGAAGATGTTCACGACCATCCCGTTGCAGTTGCTGAGCGTGTAGAGGTTGACGGCCTGGTCGTTTACCGTGCCGGCGGGGGCCGAGCTGATCGACGGCGCGCATGGGACGGTCGTCGTAGTGGTGGGAGCGACCGTTGTGGTCGTAGTGCGGTGGTGCCACGGCCAGCCGGGCCGCGTGNNGGGTGGCCCCGCCCGTGCCCGTCGGCGCTGATCGGCGGGGCAAAGACGGCCATCAGCGCGATGCTTGCCACACCCGCAAATGCAATCATGCGAAGTTTCATATCTTTTTCATGCTCCTCTGGTTAGAGGGTTTGCTCGGCTCGGGTGCCGGGTTGGCCGGTCGCTCCCCACAGGCCAGGCGACCGTACGCGGCCTGATGTTCATCTCGTCGCCCACAGCCAGCAAACCGGGGGGCATTGCGGCCCCCTTGAGTGACAGTGGACAGAGCGGAGACATCACGGCGCAGGGCACTCAAAGAAATGGGTGCAGGTGTAGCCACGGCTCCGACCTCCTGGAGCGGCCCTTCCTCCAGGGCTGCCCACTGCTACGCGCCGGTTTCGCCATTGGCTCCTCCAGGGTCCAGCGACCAGATCAAAGCGGCCCTGGGATCAGCTGCGCGGCCTAAACATAGGACGGGCTGTGGCAGCTGTCAAGGGTCAATCGAGTTCCGCCCCGGGGCGGACAGATGGACCGCGCTGATCTGGGGACGGGGCCCGAAGCGGTCCCACAGCTGACCACGACAGAGGAAGCCCCCTCGAACATATGTTCCGTTCCTCGCTATGCTGGGGAGGTGGTTCTTACCGCCCGTGAAGCGCTGGGGGACCTGGGCGGCAGTGCCGGTAGCACCGTCCTGGCCAAAGAGCGCACGCTCCCGCTCGCAGCGGCGCTGGCTGACCTTTTCCCCGGAGGGGCCCTACGCAGGGGCAGCACTGTGGTGGTGGGCCTGGGCGCCTTCCCGGGGGCGACCTCTCTCGCCCTGGCCTTGCTGAGCGGGCCGTGTGCCGGCGGCTCGTGGTGCGCGGTAGTGGGAGCAGCCGAGCTGGGGCTGGTGGCGGCGGCGCAGCACGGCTTGGATCTGGAGCGCCTGGCTCTTGTCCCCTCGCCCGGAGCCAAGTGGCCGGTGGTGACGGCCGCCCTCCTGGAGGGTTTTGACGTGGTCCTGCTATGCCCCCCCGCTCATGTGAGCCACTCCGTCGCCCGCCAGCTCGAGGCCCGGGGGCGCGAGCGGGGATCGGTCCTGGCCGTCTTGGGAGAGGGTTGGCCGGGCTCGGCCGATATGCGCCTGGGTATCGTTGCCGGTCGTTGGCGAGGCCTGGAAGACGGTCACGGTTACTTGTGGGGCCGCGAAGTGGAGGTGGAAGCGGCCGGCAAGGGCGCTGCTTCTCGGCCCCGGCGGGCGCGGTTCTGGCTGGGTGGACCTTTTCAGGTGGCGGTCGACGGCCCTCCCACGCTGGGCGGAGGTGGCCAGGTTGTGCTTGCCGCCAGCCCGGCCGGGCTGGGTGGCCAGGTTGTGCTCGCCGCCAGCCCGGCCGGGCTGGGTAGCCCGTCGTTCCGGTCCATTGCCGGCGGCGAGGCGCCAGGCCGGTTGCGCTCGCCGGCCGGTGGGGCCGGCGAGCTGGCTGGTTGAGAGGCTTCTGCGATGGGATCTCGAGCCCTGGTGGCTTCCTGTGCTGACTGGGCTGTCATATGCGCCGGCTGTCCCCCGTCCGCCGAGGTGGTCGTAGTAGCCGGCAACCGGGTAGCGGCGGTTTCCCCGGCTGCCCGGGCCGGTGGCGCCCGGGTAGGCATGCGCCGGCGCGAGGCACAGGGCCGTTGCCCGGACCTGGAGGTGGTGCCACGGGACATGGCTGGCGAGGCTCGCGGCTGGGAGCCGGCTGTAGCCGCAGTCGAAACGTTCGCCCCGGGCGTAGAGGTGCTCGGACCGGGCCAACTCGCCGTCGGCGCACGGGGGCCCTCACGCTATTTCGGGGGGGATGCGGCCTTGGCGGCCAAGGTCGCCGCTGCGGTCGAAGCTGTAGTGGCCGGGATGTTCGGACTTCGGGCCGGGGAAGTGGGGGGCTGGAGCGGTTGCTGCCGGGTGGGCGTCGCCGACGGGCTTTTTGCGGCGGGTTTGGCGGCGCGGCTGGCGCCGGCTGGGGAGCCTCTGGTTGTGCCCAAGGGAGGCAGCGCCTCCTTCCTGGCCTCCCGGCCGGTCAGGGTGCTGGCCGGTGCCAACCTCGGTGCCCTGGGCGGGCTCCCGGACGCCGCTGACATGGCCGCTCTCGCCGACCTGCTGGTACGCCTGGGCATCAAGACGCTGGGGGACTTTGCCGCCCTCCCCGCTGCTTCGGTACTCGGCCGGTTCGGCACCGAGGGCCTTTTGGCCCACCGGCTGGCCCGGGGCCTGGAGGGACGCCCACTACAAGGTCGTTTACCTCCGCCTGACTGGGTGGTGGCGGCGGACCTCGACCCGCCGGCGGACCAGTTGCACGCCGCCGCGTTCGTGGGCAGAGCGCTAGCCGAACAACTTCATGACCACCTCGTGGGATCGGGCCTGGTCTGCACGCGCCTGGCTATCGAAGCACAGACCGAGTACGGGATCTCGTTGCGCCGTAGCTGGCGTCACGACGGCGCTCTCAGTGCGGCTGCCATCGGCGAACGGGTGCGCTGGCAGCTGGAAGGCTGGGCACTGGAGGCTGCGCAAGCGGGCCGGATCACCCGCCTCGCCCTTGTTCCTGAAGAAGTGCACGCTGACGATGGCCGCCAGCTCGGCTTTTGGGGCAACGACGCCGGTACGGCCGCCCGGGCGGCCCGGGCGCTGGCCCGGGTGCAAGGCCTGCTCGGGCCGGAGGCCGCCGTGACCGCCGTCCTCCAGGGTGGGCGTGATTACTCCGAACAGGTCTTTCTTGTGCCCTGGGGGGAGCCGAGGGTGGCGCTGCGCCCCGGTGCGGCCGCGGACCAGGTGCGGACAACTGACGGCCCCCCATGGCCGGGGCGGCTCCCGGGGGTGGCGCCCGTTACCGTCCACCACCCGCCGTTGCCGGCGCAGTTGATGGACCAGGCGCGCCACCCGAGCAGCGTCGGACGCCGGGGCGGAGCCAGTGCACCGCCGGCTTGGCTGGTGGTCGGGCGGGGCAAGCCATTGGTCGTAGAAGCCTGGGCCGGGCCCTGGCCGCTCGAAGAACGCTGGTGGGACGGCGGCGGCCGTCGCCGAGCGCGTCTGCAGGCGTGTACCGCAGACGGAGCGGCGTACCTGCTGGCATGTGAAATGCGGTGCTGGTGGGTTGAGGCCACCTACGACTGAGCGACCCTCAGCGAAGGCCAAGCCCACCGGCTCGTGGGTGTGGTCCCCGACGGTCTGCGCCCGCCGGCCTGAACAAGAGGGGCGTACCGGGCTTCGGGTGGCTGCTTCCGCGCTGCGGGCACCAACCCGCCGACGATATGTACGCAATTGCCACGTAAGGACGCGTGATACTGGCTGTCCACCCCCGGCCCTGTTATCATTCCGGCCGCGAAGCGTTTGACCCCAGGGCCGTAGTGCCTGGTCGCCGGGCCATGGGGGAGCCAGTGGCGAAACCGGCGCAGTGCAGACAGCGCCGGCCCAAAACGGGCCGCTTGGGGAGGTCGGAGCCATTGGCTAGGGCCAGGGTCACGTCTGCGGACGTGTTGCGTCCGGCCCCGGATCTCCCTTTGGCCAAAGGGGCGACAATGCCTGTTTGGCCTGCTCCCTATGGGCAACGGGATGAGCCCCTGGCCGCGTGTGGCCGCCGGGACCGGGGGAAGCGATTGGCGGGCCCGATGCCGAGCTGAGCCACCAATACCACCCAAAGGGGGAGATATGACCGATCGGCAAAGTGTTCTAAGTCCTAAGCGGCGCAGCGGCAAGCCCGGGCGCTCCCGGGCCCTTCACCTAAAGGCCCTCGCCGCCGGCGCCGTCCTGGCCCTGGTAGCGACCGTCGGCGTCAACGTCCAAGCTGGGGGGACGNNCCCGGCCGATCTGGCATCGAGCTACATGGCCGCCATCGGCACCGCCAACGCCGCTCTCGTCAAGGCCGACGCCAAGCTCAAGGCGCTGTCCATGGGGGCGACCTCCGCCCAGGTCAACGCCATAGTTGCCCCATTGGGGCCGGCGTTGAAACCGCTGCAGGCGCTGATCGCCAGCACCAAAACACCGGTAACCGTACCCAGCCAAGGGACTACCACCACCCCTGTCCCGCCGACCACGTTGTCGAGCCTGGGCAAGCCCACCATTTACGCGGTGTACGAAAACACCCGGGTCCCCAATCCCAATGGGAAGTGCGTGGCATACAAACCCGCCCCGCCGACCCAGCTCAACATGGCCGGGCACATTTACGCCCAGGGCGGGCAGTTCACCTGGACCTGTGAGAACGATTACAACGCCGCCGGTTACGCCTGGCCCATTCCAAAATCCCAGACGTTCACGGCCCAAGTAGGCGAAGAACTCGGTGCCGCGCCAGCCGGTGTGGCGCTCAGCTTCCTGGGGAACGGGAAACCGTTGCCGTTCGTCGCCAACGGCGTAACCGTCACGTCACTACGTGTCCCGCTCCGTTCGAGCAAGCCTGTCTCTGTGACGGCGAGCCTGACCGGTACCACCAAGCTGACCGTCGTCCTGACGCAGGTCTACACAGAGAACTCAGCGCTGGAGAACTACACGGTGGACTTCGGCAACGCCGTCTTCACACACTGATCTCTGCCCTCGCCCCGGAAAGGAGCTCGGCCGCCTCACACGGGCGCTACCACTGTCGGGCGGGGGCGCGAGGCGGGAACGTGGTGCGGCTCAGCCGCACGGTGGCTGTCGCGGTGGCGACCAGGAGGGGGTAGCGTGAGCGCGGTGAAACTGGCCACGCTCCGATTGGGCACAAGGACCAGCGCCGCCCGTATAGAAGAGGACGCCGGTGAGGCGGTGGAGGTCAGCGCGACCGACGTGGGCGTGCTCCTGGCCCAGACCGACTGGCCCCACATCGCGGCCGGTGCCGCCGGCACCAGGCACAGCCTGGCCGAGGCGGATTATGCCCCGCTCGTGCCGAGGCCGGGCAAGATCGTCTGTGTGGGCCAAAACTATCGGTCCCATTTGGCCGAGCAAGACATCGAGCCACCATCCCGGCCTACGTTGTTTGCCAAGTTCTCGTCGGCCCTGACCGGGGCGCGTGATGAGATCCTCCTCCCGATAAGCTCGGACGCGGTCGACTGGGAGGTGGAGCTGGCCGTCGTCATAGGCTGGCCCGCTCGTCGGCTGAGCGAGGGCGAAGCGCTGGCCGCGGTGGCCGGCTACGCCGTGCTGAACGACGTCAGCATGAGGGACTGGCAGTTCCGTACCAGTCAATTCCTGCAGGGCAAAACCTTCGACAAAGCGACCCCGTTGGGGCCGTGGCTGGTCACCCGCGACGATCCCTCCATAGCTGAAAAGGGCATGGACCTTTATTGCGGGATCGACGGCGAAATGGTCCAGGAGGGCAACACCGATGAATTGGTTTTCGGTGTTGCGGCCATCGTTTCCTATATCTCGCACGCCATGACGCTGCGCCCCGGCGACGTGATCGCCACCGGCACCCCCGCAGGCACTGGCCACTGGCGAAAGCCGCCCCGCTACCTCCAAGACGGCAACGTGCTCGTGTCCAGGATCGCCGGCCTGGGCGAGTGCCGCAACCTCTGCCGGCGAGAAACGGAGTGACTGTGATGGAGACCCGTCGCTTGGGCAAGACCGGCCACCGCATAAGCGTTATCGGCATGGGTTGCTGGCAGCTCGGCGCCGACTGGGGTGAGGTGAGCGAAGGCGATGCCATGGCCACCTTGCACGCCGCGGCCGATGCCGGAGTGACGTTTTTCGACACGGCCGACGTTTATGGCGACGGCCGCAGCNNTCGGGCGTGCTGGTGGCGACCAAGTGCGGCCGCCGGGTGGCCCAGGACCCGGCTAATTACACGGCCGTTTCCTTGCGCCAATGGGCGGAAAGGAGCCGGGAAAACCTTGGCCTTTCCACGCTCCCGCTCACCCAGTTGCACTGCCCGCCGGACGGCGTTTACGAGAAGGACGCCGTCTTCGACACCCTCGACGAGATGGTGGCCGAAGGCATTCTGGGCGCCTACGGCGTTTCGATAGAGACCGTGGCCCAGGGCCTGCGTGCCATCGAGCGACCGGGTGTCGCCACTATCCAGGTGATATTCAACGCCTTCCGGTTGAAGCCTCTAGAGCAATTGCTGCCCGCGTGCGAGAAGGCGGACGTTGGTGTGATCGTGCGGGTCCCGCTGGCGTCGGGCCTGTTGTCGGGGAAGTACACCGAGAGCACGACCTT